>DATDOR010000352.1:0-2215 GCA_035293165.1 Anaerolineales bacterium
GGATGCAATTCTCCTGGGAGGCTACAACATTTTTTAATCAATTGTAGCCCACCAGGAGTAAGTAGAAAAATAGGAGTCGTTCTGTCTTGTATGTTGATTATGCACCTACTGATTGTTTATCTACGGGCACCCTGGTTCCGCCTGGTGCGCGATCCGCTTAAGTTAGGGATGTACATCCTTGCTTGGGCTTACCGCGTTGATCCAGCAGAATACGAGGTGAGAACCCCGGCCTGCTATGGTTGCCTCCGGTTTTACAAAACCGCGTTGAAAGAAAAATCCACCTTATTTAGATGGCTGAATGATCGGGTAAATCCCATCTTTGACGCGCTGCTTGAATGGATCGTAACACCGGAGGAACCGATGAATTATCTTTTTATTCTCAACGATGCCCCTACGGCAATGAACGCCCCTACAATGCCCTGCGCCTGGCGTTGAATCTGGTCAAGCGGCCGGAAACCCAGGTGTGCGTGTTTCTGATGGGTGACGGGGTTAATTGCGCCCTCGCGGGATCGAGCCTGAACGGTTGATCGAGGGGGTGCAAACTGGCAACATGGACCTGGCCGGCGAATGGACGGCAGAGACGGAAAAGGTATTGGTATTTTGAGATGAAATGATATCGTAAGATATTCCCATCTCCTGATCAAAGTCGAACCCGGTTTCTCTCAAACTTGAGATAACCAGCGGATCAACGTCTCTTGCTCTGGTACGACTCGCTCGCTCACGAGAGAGCTATTAATGACCAGGCCGGGAATGGCATCGAGCGGCATGTAATGGCGAATTTCATGTTCGTCGTCCACGCGTCGGATTTCTACTTCTTGCAAGCCAAGCGTTTTCACAACGTCTGCCACCAACAAATCCAGTTGTACGCAATGGTGACAACCCGTCCCTAAAATTTCGATCTTCATCAGATTCTTCCTTTCTCCTCTACCTCAATTCTGGGTAGAGGGGAAATAATTGCTTTTCCACAACCGCATGGTAAGCAAAGACATACATCCCCGCCGACCAGGCTTGATGGGGGTAGCCCATCGGATGTCCACTGCGTCCGTGACACCACTCGTTGAATTCCCAGTCCACCTCAATCCCTAGCCGGTTGACCTCAGCCAGCTTTTCCAATTGGTGCCGCGCTTCATCCATCCATCCGGCCTTGACCAGGGCGGCGACGTAAAAACCACCTACAAAGGGCCAGATGCCCCCATTGTGATACTGTTCAGGCAGGTTCAGATTGTTGTTCCGGTAATACTCGCGCCAGTCTTTGTTACCAGGGTGAATGACAGGGTGTAGAACCCGTACCGGATATGGATCAGCAATCCCCACCTGATAAAGGTAATCGAGGATTCGCTTTTCCTGGGCAGGATTAGCCACTTCAAACAGAATCGCCAGGAGATTTCCAAAAACGTCACAATAATCCCCAAAATCCCGGAAGGCAACATAGGGTAAGAAATAAGGGCGTTTGACGAGCACCGGGTCAACCTGACTCAAGGTGTGCGTCCATTCGGTATGACCAGGGCAATTCGGCCCCCATTCATCTTGATTTTCCGGCCCCACCCAGAGGACGAGGCGGAGTTTGTGCCGCACATCCGCTGCCATTTCATCGTAGGGTTGGCTGTCCTTTCCCAATCCTCGAGCCATTTCGCCCATGGCGCGCAGGGTTGCATACCAGAGAACGTTGTCATACAGGACGTTGAACCGGTTGGCAAGCAAATCGGCCCAATCTGCCGCTTCATGCACCTCTAACAAACCACAGCCATTCGAATCCTGGTAACGTAGCCACAAAAGCGCCCTTTCCAGGGCTGTCCATTGCGTTTCCAGGAAGGTTGTGTCTCCAGAATGGCGAAATTCAAACAAATGTCCCAAGATAAACCAAAGATTGGAATCGACAGACCCGGCATTGGTATGATCCAATCGTCCTGTCGCAACACTGACATTATTGGGAATCGCCCCCAACTCCGATTGCTGGCTCGTCAGTGTTTTTAGAGATGTTCGCAGGCAGGCTTCGTGTCCTGGGATGAGTAGGGCTCCTAATGACGTGATCACGCTATCCCGCGCCCATACGTGCGGGTAGCCTTCCGGGGAGGCCATCAACCCGATAGGGCTGCACTCCCGGCTCAAGATTTCCTGTGCTTTTTCATAGGCGGTTTCAGTTAATATGGACATCGTGACTTCCTTTGCCTTTCATCCGATCAGCATCCCTTCCAACGCCGCGCGGCGGTCGGTG
>DATDOR010000353.1:0-9860 GCA_035293165.1 Anaerolineales bacterium
CCCTTTTGGGTTCGTATCACAGCCGCTTTCGTCATTGGGCCCATTTCAATCATCCTGGGGGGACTCGTCACGCGCAGGTTCAAAGATAACCTGATTGGCCCCGTCCTCATCCATTGGGGATGCGCCACGAACGCGGAACTGGGCATTAGCCACTTACCTGCTTTTTGGGGAGCGCTTTCACTCTACTATTTGACCGTGGTGGTCTTGTCGGGATTGGTGTTGATGCTGGCCTCGTTTCCCTCCGGGCGCGGGGTGACTCCCTTTTGGGATCGGACGATGAAAGGGCTGACTCTGTTGTTGATGTGCGGCTATCTTCTGTTAAACCTTTCATCCCCCGCCGCCTACGGATTATCCGAGCCGAGTCCTCTTGCACTTACGTTCCTGATACCATTCCATCCCGTATTGAATGGAATCACCACCATTCTTCAACTGGCTCTCGTTGTCCTGAGTAACGTCTTGATCATCTACCGCTACCGGAGAACCCACGAAACTGAGCGCAAACAGATGCGTTGGCTGATATTTGTTGCAGTATGTATCGCACTGGTGATAGTGGTAGCTACGGTTTTTCAACCTCAAACATGGGTGGGCGCGTTCAGGGATTATTGGATAGCATTCTCCGCATTCACCATTTTTGCCGCGCCATCGGTGGGCATCAGCCTGGCCATCTTGCAACATCACTTGTGGGATATTGACGTCATCATCCGCCGCACTATGCAATATTCTGTGCTGACCGGTTTACTCGCCCTGATTTATTTTGGGCTGGTCGTTGTTTTTCAAGGGCTATTTTCTACCCTCAGCAATCAGCAATCGGAAATCTTCATTGTCCTCTCCACCCTCGCCATTGCCGCGCTGTTCAACCCCCTCCGCCGCCGGGTGCAGGATTTCATTGACCGCCGTTTCTACCGCAAAAAGTACAACGCCGAACAGGCGCTGGCCCAATTTGCCGCCGTCGCGCGGGATGAAGTGGATATGGACAAACTCGCCGCCGCGCTGTTAGGAGTGGTGGAGGAGACGATGCAACCGGAACACTTTTCACTTTGGTTGATCGGTGATCGGTTGACTGGTGATCGGTGAATCAGTCAACCAGTCAACTCACATGTAATTTCTCTGCAATCCAAAGGTTGACCAATGTTTCCACAGACACCCCTTCTTGTCGGGCGCGTTCGGCAGTCTGCGAAGCGAGATTGGCCGCTAAGGGAATCCACTGACGGCGCGGGGCATGCACTTCAATTTGAACTTCATGGGTTTGATCCCAATAATCTGCGAGGCTGTGTGTCTCCCAAAACTGCGCCGCCGCTTCAATACTTGTAAAATTCTCAGGAATAGGCTCGATGGTTTTCTCTTTATTTTTTGCCATATTGTCTCCGTTCTGTCCGATCCATGTCTCTGGCGCTGATAATCAAGGCCCGATGAAATGGTTTGAAGATAAAAAACACAACCAGATAACGTCCAGAGTCCGTCTGCCCCAACGCCGTGTACATATCTTCCCCTTGCACATGACCTTTTTCGTGAAAGCGATAACGCGGATGGTTGAAGAACACCTGCTCGGCTTCTTCGGGAGAAATGTCGTGTTTGTCCAACAATTTTTCTACAATTTCTCTCAGCCAGATAAATTCATCCACGCGGATGGTCATAATGAAGATATTTTACCAAATCATTCACTTTTCGCCGCCACCGTCCGCGACGAAGTGGACATGGAGAAACTTGCCGCCGCGCTGATCGGGGTGGTGGAGGAGACGATGCAGCCGGAGAAGGTGAGTTTGTGGCTTGTGCGGGAGAAGAAGAACGTGAAATGTGAGGCGTGAAACGTGAAAATTTCTGATCCGCGCTCAAGCAAGTTGTGGAGAAGGCAGGATTTTTGCTTCCCAACCTACCTGCTCCACCAGCCGAATGTGTTTCTGCATCCGAATGTAGACACGCTGGCGGCCCGGAGATTCCGGCGAAGCGTTGGCCAGTTCCAGATTCGCCTCACTAAAAGCAGGATCATTTGCATCTAAAAATACCAGCATCGCCTGATCTGGAATATGATCTAGAATTTCCGGGTGATCAAAGATATACCGGTTGAAATGTTCAGTGAGTTCCAACACTTTTTCAGCCATTGTTTCAGCAGTTAACTTTTTTTCCATTGCAAATACCTCTGGATGTAGAAACGATGATTAATTCGCTAATCTTGCAACGCAAAATTGAAAGCGGTCTCATTGTCCACAAAAGCCATGGGCGGGGTTTTGAGCTGCGTTCCATCTGGTTTCAAGTCATCACGATGGACAAAATGATGGGCATTATCATACCGCGTAATGAGGAGCCAGACGTTTTCCAAATACACTTCCAGTTGTACCAGGAACCGCAGAATAAGGCCGCGTTCCTTGACATACCGGACACGCAACGCGGCATCGCCCGGCAGGGAAATAAAAAACTCGCGTTCTACCATATCTCCCATTTTAGCATGACTTTCCGCCAACATCATTTATCCCCTGCCGCCACTGCCCGCGATGAGGTGGACATGGATAAACTCACCGCCGCGTTGATTGGGGTGGTGGAGGAGACCGTTCAGCCGGAGAGTGTGAGTATTTGGTTGATCGGTGATCGGTTGACTGGTAAACCGGTTAACCAATCACCAGTCAACCAGTAACTAATCAACCAATCACCAATCCCATGAACATCACCATCACCTCCCACGGCACACGCGGCGACGTGCAACCTTATTTAGCCCTGGCTGTCGGCTTACAACAAGCCGGGCATCAGGTGACGCTTGCCACCTCCTATAACTACACGGACTGGATACAAGCCTACGGCGTGCAGACGCACCCGACGCAGTTTAGTATGCAGGAGTTCATGAAAAAGCCGGAAGTTCAGGCCATCCTGAAGGGTCGTAACTTCGTCAAACAACTACGCGTTTTCCGCGAGATGATGAGTCAAGGCCCGAAAGCCATGGACGAAGTGTGGGTGGCCATCCAAAACGCGGACTTCGTCATCCAAAGCCCGGCCAGCAGTGGTGCGTTGGAATCGGCCCAGACGCTTGGGCTGCCCGTGGCGATGGCTTACCCCGTTCCCTTTGCGCCTACCCGCGCGTACCCCTCGATCTTCCTGGGCCGGGCGCGTTTCTCGCTCGGCGCGGGGTACAACCGCCTTACCCACGCGCTCATGCACCGGATGTTGTGGGGCAGTATGAGCGGCCCCATGACTAACACCTTACGTAAAAATCTAAACCTGCCTGCGGTTCGCTCGTTTGCCCAGCAAGCGGTATACATGCGCCAGAAAGGTATCCCCTCCCTCTATGGGTTCAGTGAGCACGTCCTCCCCAAACCTGCTGATTGGGATGATTACCAGCATATCACCGGCTATTGGTTTCTGGAACCGCTGGCGGATTGGCATCCCGACCCGGCATTGCTCCAATTTCTGGAGAACGGCCCGCCACCGGTATACCTGGGCTTTGGGAGTATCAACCTGGGAGACTCGGAAAGCAAAACGCGTCTCATTCTGGATGCGCTGAAATTGACCGGGCAACGCGGGGTGGTCTTGACCGGATGGGGCGGCCTTACCCGTCTGACGTCACCACCCCATATCTTTTTCGTGGATGATGTGCCCCACAATTGGCTGTTCCCGCGCATGGCGGCGGTGATGCATCATGGCGGCGCGGGGACGACGGGCGCAGGTTTACGGGCAGGAGTGCCAAACATCCTCACTCCCATCGGCGCAGACCAGTTCTTCTGGGCGGAGCGCACCGTAAAATTAGGTGTCGGCCCGCAAGCACCGTTCCTCAAAAACCTCACCGCCGAAAAACTGGCCCAGGCCATCCACACGGCTGTCCATGACCCAGCAATGCGCGCCCGCGGCGCCGCGTTGGGCGAAAAAATCCGCGCCGAAGATGGTGTGGCACGGGCAATAGAAATCATCGAACGATACGCCACCCATTTCAGGAGAAATCAGCATGTTCAATGAAATCGCCAGTGTCATCATCCATCGCCCCATCGAAGACGTTTATGCGTTCATGAGCCAACCGAAAAACCGCCTGGTCTATGATCCTGATCTGCTGGACGTTCGTCAAACCCCGGAGGGTCCGCTCCGTATGGGTACGCAGATTGTTGAGGTGCGGAGTATGCTGGGCCGGAAAGGGGAAATGGTGACAGAGGTGTCCGAACTCGATCCCAACCGCCGCATCGGCTACCGGTCCCGGAAAGATGACCCGATGAATGCGTTCGGACATTATCAATTCGAATCCGCCCCCGAAGGCACACGGCTGACCCTGAATTTCACCCTGGCTCCCAAAGGGCTAATGCAACTCGTCGTCCCCCTCCTCGCAACCAGACTGAGACGCGACATCCAGGCAGGAGTTCAAAGGATCAAAACGACCCTGGAAAAACCCAACTAATCTCCAATCTCTAATCACCAATCACCGATCACTATGAACCCCACCCCCACCGCCCTCTTCTTCAACGTCCCCGGCCACGGCCACGTCAACCCATCCCTCCCCCTGGTCGCTGAACTGACCCGGCGCGGGCACCGCATTACCTACTTCATCACCGAAGGCTACCGCGCGAAGGTGGAGGCGGCTGGCGCAAAAGTTCAAATTTACGCTTCGGTGAAGGATGACTACTTCGACGCCCGCAATCTCGACGGCAGTCACCCACAACTTGTGGCCTGCGAACTGCTGAAGACAACCGAGGAGGTTCTCCCCGGCCTGTTGGAAACCGCCCGCGCCGCGCACCCCGACTACATCCTGTACGACTGCATGTGCCCGTGGGGGTACTGGACAGCGCGGGTGTTGAAAGTCCCCGCCGTCGCATCGTTCTCGCTGATGCCGACGGTGTTGCGAGCACTTCTACAGAAATCCACGCTGAAAATCATGTTCCCCATCATGTTCCGAGATTTCAGCAAAGGGCTTGAGGCCAACCGCCGCTCGCAAGCGCTGGGGAAACAATATGCCATCCCCCATCTCGGCCCCGCTTCGCTTCTCACTGCCGAGGGGGATCTGTCGTTGTCGTATACCTCCGCCGAATTCATGCCATTTCCCGAGTCTGCGCCCAAATCTTTCCGTTTCGTGGGCCGCACCCTGGAGGCAGAACCCGGCGTGGACCCCGCCCTGTTCAAGCGGGTTGGCGACCGCCCGTTGGTGTACATCTCGATGGGGACAGTCAACAACAAAAACCGGAGTCTGGTGGACTTTTGGATCCACGCCTTCGCAGGCCGGGACGAATTTGTCATGCTCACCACCGGCAACCGGTTCAAACCGGAGGACTTCGGTTCGCTCCCCGAAAATATTTCCATCCACCCCTGGCTCCCGCAAATCGCCGTTCTCCAAAAGGCTTCGCTCTTCATCAACCACGGCGGGCTGAACAGCATCCACGATGGGCTGTATTTTGGTGTTCCCCTCCTGCTCTGCCCCCAGCAGGAAGAACAAACCTTCAACGCCAGCCGGGTGGTTGAACTCGGCGCGGGGTTGATGCTTCCCAAAGCAAAGTTGACCCAAGAAAATCTCCGCGCCACAGCCGACCAACTCCTGACCGATCCCCGCTTCAAAACCAACGCCCAACGCGTCGGCGAAACCTTCCGCGCGGCGGGCGGGATGAAAAAAGCGGCGGATGAGATTGAGGCATTATTGGAGCAAAATGTCCGGTAACGTGATCACCCATTTCGATCAGGTCACCCTCGCGTGGCTGACAGAGGTGCTTTCAAACAGCGGTGCCCAGTCAGAGGGCATGGTGGAGTCCTTCGAGGTGGTACAGGATCGGGGGAACTGGTCCACGAGCGGGCGGTTGAAGGTCCGGTATTCGCAGGATTCACAGGGGATGCTGCCCCGGAATTTGTTCCTCAAAATGGTCAATACCGATTTGGATGATGAGTTTTTCGGCCCGTCGGAGGTGTATTACTACACCCGCGATTATGTGGATGTCGAACATGCGCCGCTCATCCACTGTTACGATGGGGCGTATTCCGAACCCCAACAGCGCTACCACCTCCTGCTGGACGACCTGACCGAGACCCACGTCCGCGCCGCAGACAGAGCACCGACGCTGGCCTACGGTCTGGCACTGGCGGAGGGGTTAGCGGTTCTGCACGCGCGGTGGTGGGGCGGGGAACGACTGGCACAAGCCGGGGCAAGCGTGCACACGCCCGAACAAATCCGCCACTTTGTCGAAATCGCCGAACCCGGCGCGGGGCACATCCTCGAGCAGTTTTCCGACTGGCTGGAACCCCACTGGCCAGATATGCTCCGCGCCTCCTACGCCAAACACCCGCCCGCGAGAGGCCACGCGTAAACCATGATCATTCTCGAAACAAAAAGACTGCTTCTCCGGCAGCTCGCCCCTGACGACCTTGACGCCCTGTTCGCCCTGTACCGCGACCCAGAAGTGCGCCTCTACTTCCCCGAAGGGACGCTGACCCTCGAAGAGACCCGGGAAGAGCTGGAATGGTTCCTGAACGGGCACCCGGAGCATCCCGAACTCGGCCTGTGGGCGACCATCCACAAAGAAACGGGGCGCTTCATTGGGCGCTGTGGGCTGCTGCCCTGGACGATTGACGGGCGTCTCGAAGTCGAGGTCGCCTATATGATCAATAAAGCATTCTGGCGGCAAGGGCTGGGCACGGAGGCCGCACAGGGGATTCTCGACTATGGTTTTGAAAAGCTGGGGCTGTCCCGCCTGATCTGCCTGATTGACCACGATAACCGCGCGTCGATCAGGGTGGCGGAGAATATCGGGATGGCCTTTGAAAGAGAAGGGATTGACGAGATCGGGCCATTCCTGCTCTATGCCAGAGAACGAACAAATCCAGCCCAACAGGAACGAAACTGATGTCAACAAAAGCATCCATGTTTAGAACCCCCGAAGGCCAGACCCGCTACTTTGCCGCCTATGACGCGACGATGGCGCTCTGGCCCGTAGAAGTTCAATCGTTTGATGTACCCACCCGTTTCGGCAGTACGCACGTCCACGCCTGTGGCCCGGAGGGCGCGCCGCCGCTCGTACTCATCCCCGGGCAGGCCATCAGTTCCACCATGTGGTATCCGAACATCCGCGGATTGAGCCAAAATCATCGCGTCTATGCCCTGGACATTCTTGGCGATATGGGCAAGAGCGTCCAGACGCGCAAGTTTCAACAGCCCACGGATTTTGCCGACTGGATGAGCGAAGTGCTGGACGGCCTGCACCTTGACCGCACACACGTCGCGGGCCTCTCTTTTGGCGGTTTTATCGCGGCCCGGCTGGCGCTCTCCATCCCGGAACGGGTGAACAAACTCATCCTGATGGCTCCAGCAAGTCTGCTTTCCCTACGCCCGGCGTTTTTCTTGCGAATGTTTGCGGTATTCATTCCTGGGTTATCTTTCGCATCCAGGCAAAAACTCATCCTGGGCACCGATACCCAAAACGCCACCTCAGCCATCAGGCAAATGATGACGAAAACCGATTTCCGTTACAGCATGTACCTCCCGCCAACCTTCAAAGATGAGCAGTTGCAACAACTCAAAACGCCCACCCTCCTCATGATGGGCGATCAGGAAGTCATCTACAACTACAAAGCCGCCATCGCCCGCGCCAAAAAACTGATCCTAAACATCGAAACCGCGATCATCCCCGGCGCAGGCCATGGCTTGAACTTCGACCAGCCAGATGTCGTCAACCAGCACATTCTGGCGTTTCTCAAGAAATAAACCGATTCCCTCCCATGAAAATCCTCATCTCCACCCTCGGCTCCCGCGGGGACGTGCAACCCTACCTGGCCCTCGCCGTGGGATTACAAAACGCGGGGCATCGCGTCACCCTGGCCGCGCCGGAAACCTTCGCCAGGTGGATTCAATCCTACGAAGTAACAGCCACGCCTATCCGTTTCAACCCGCAGGAAGTGATGCAAAAGCTGGGAAAAGGCGATGGGGGGTTCCGCACTTTACTGTCCATGTTCAGCGTGCTCAAAACGGGGATGAGTGAAGCCCAAGACGATGTCTGGCGCGCGGCACAGGAAACGGATTTTTTTATCCAATCGGCTACCGGGATGGGGGCATTAGAATCCGCCAGCCTTCACGGCATACCCGCAGCGTATGCTTATCTCTTTCCGTTTACCCCTACCCGCGCCTTTCCTATGTTTTGGCTGCCCTACCGGTTTTCGTTGGGAGGTGGCTACAACCTTCTGACGTACAAACTGATGGCTCACGTTTTATGGCGCTTTGGCGGGCCGGTGAACAACCAATGGAGAAAACGCCTGGGGCTGGAACCCTGGCGGTCGGAAGGGGAAATGTTCTCATACGCCCGCAGTCTAAATACCCCCTTCCTTTATGGGTTCAGTCCGAGTCTCCTCCCTAAACCCTCCGATTGGGACGCACTCCAACACGTCACCGGCTATTGGTTTTTAGGCCCGCCCGCCGATTGGCAACCGCCCCCGGAGCTCTTCCACTTTTTAGAGAACGGCCCGCCCCCGGTGTACATTGGCTTTGGGAGTATGAACGTCGAAAATCCGGAACAACAGACGCGTCTCGCATTGAAAGCACTGGAACTGTCCGGGCAGCGCGGAATTCTTCTGACCGGATGGGGCGGCATTTCCCGTATCGAGAAAACTGGCACCCTATTTTTCGTGGATGAGGTCTCCCACAATTGGCTGTTCCCTCGCGTGGCCGCCGTTGTCCATCATGGGGGAGCGGGTACGACCGGGGCCGGACTGCGCGCTGGAATTCCCAGCATCCTCACCCCCTTTGGTGGGGATCAGTTTTCCTGGGCCGATTTGGTTGTAAAATCAGGTGTCGGCCCACTTACCCCAGGCATCAAAAAACTGACCGCTGAAAAACTGGCCGAGTCCATTCACACCGCTGTCAACGACGCCTCGCTACGCGCCCGCGCTGCCGCGTTAGGCGAAAAAATCCGTGTGGAGAACGGAATTGCCCGCGCGGTAGAAGTGATTGAACGTCATGCAACCAACTAACGAACCAACAAATGAACCCTTCAACTACCTATGACCTCATCGTCCTCGGCGGCGGCCCGGCAGGCGTGACGGCCGCATTGCGAGCCAGTGAACTCGCCCCAAGCTCAAAAATCGCCCTCGTCGAACGAGGCCGGATGGGGGGGACGTGTACCAACGATGGCTGTGTCCCCACCCGTGCCCTGGCAAAGGCTGCGCGGCTGCGCCGGGATGCCGATCAGTTTGCCGTTTACGGACTGGTCGGCGCGCCTCCAACCGTTGATTTGTCTGCCCTGCTTTCCCGCACGCAACAGATCGTCTATACGATTCAGGAAAAAAAGCAGTTGATCCAGAACTTGCAATCGTCAGGGGTGGACGTGTTCGCAGAAACGGGCGACGCGCGGTTTTTGGATGCACACACGCTCGAAATGGCAAATGGAACCCGTCTGCGGGCGGAGAAGTTCATCCTGTGCATGGGGGGACACGCCCGGCGGCCGTCGTTTCCCGGTGCGGAGTACGCGCTCACGCACAGCGATGTCTGGTCGTTGAGAACCTTGCCCCGGTCGGTCGCCATCATCGGCGCGGCGGCAACGGGCTGCCAGTTGGCCTCGATTTTCCAGGACTTTGGGGCAGAAGTCTGGCTGTTGGAGATCGCCCCACGCATTTTGCCCACCGAGGACACGCTTGTCTCGCAGACGGTGGAGGCCGCGTTTGCACAAAAGGGCATCCACATCGTGACCGGGTTCTCCGGCGTAAATCGGATCGATAGGGGAGCGGAGGGTTTGCGGGTGATGACACCGAATGGAAACCTGATCCCATCTATGGAAGTTGTGATTCTCGCGGTTGGGTGGCCGGGGAATGTCGAAGGACTGAACCTGCCCGCGGCCGGCATCACACCCGAACGCGGGTTCATCCCCGTTAACGATTATTTGCAAACCCCCGCCCCGCACATCTTCGCCGCCGGGGACATCACC
>DATDOR010000354.1:0-11955 GCA_035293165.1 Anaerolineales bacterium
ATCCCCTCAGACTGGCAAACGGTTTATCAGGAATACACTGCCCAATACCAGCCCAACGACCGTCTCTTCCCCTGGTCAATGCGCCGGCTGGAATACCTGCTCGAAGACATCACCAATGAAGCAGGATTGGAAAAACATATATCCTTTGCCATGTGCCGGTGGACTTGCGCGCTTCAAGACCTGCGTGCTGGTTTGGAACCAGACAAAATCCGTCAAAAATTGGGTATCTCAAAAATTCAGTGGCGAGAAATCTACAATAAATTAGGTCAACTCGACGAACAAACCCCACGCGCGACTTCCGAAGTTTAAGTAACAGTACCCCCCTACCAACCCAGCCATAATATCTCAGGAAGTCTTATTCACCAAACTTCTAAAGAGCAGATTACTCCCGCTCAAGCCGCAATTGAATCACCTTGCGTGTTGTTTCCGTTATGCGGAAGGGTTCTGCCAACCGCACACCTGGAATCCAGGCAATTTGCTTACCCACACAAACGAGCGGCCAGGTATCGCGTGCCCGGCGCGGGATTTTTACATTGATCATAAAATCAGACAACTTGACTGCTTTTCCCGCCATCCCCAAAGGCCGAAAAAAATCCCCCGGACGACGGGGACGGATGGTGAATAGAAGCGGCAAGTCCCCCGCTTCCAACCACACCCGGTCAGGCTGAACGGGAACCGGCCCGGAGGGGGCAAACTGCTCGGCGCGAATGACCCACCCCTCGCGCAGGGACACCTTGCCCGGAATTCCTAGCAAAACTGGCGCGTCACCCATCATTGCCATGCTCATTTGCGGCCATTCATCCGTGGGCAGGTCGGACTCGTTTTCTGCCAACCAAAATCGTTTCCCCTCCGCGAATACACGCAAATTCCCGGTCAATTCACACACCCCTTCTTGTGTTTCCGTTAAAAATTGGAGCGCCCGTTCGACCGCGGCAAAATCCACATCTCGCAGGCCAGGACGCAGCCCGGCGATCCCCTTCCTCAACAACCGTCTCTGAATGCCTGTCGGATGCTGGACAAAAGCGGAAGTTGATAGGGCCAGGTGTGTCTGCCCGAGGCGCAACATACATCCCTGCCAGGCCAAGTCCGTGATCCCCTGGAGGGAATCCTGATCGGCAGCGAGGGTCCTCGCAGTACGTGCAATTACTTCTCGGAAGCGCGGGTTGTAGGTTTCCAGTGTTGGAATCAGTTCATGCCGCAATCTGTTGCGAAAAAAGGTTGTGTCGAGATTGGTGGGATCCAAACGCGGCTGCCATCCATATTCCTGGCAATAAGCCAACACTGTTTCCCGGCGGGTTTCTAATAGTGGACGCACCAATGGGATATGATTATGCCAGGCTGGCAGTATCGCGCGGGGGAGCATCCCTTTTAAGCCATCCAGACCCGCCCCGCGCAGGAAGTGCATGAGCACCGTTTCAACTTGATCATCCGCCGTATGCCCTACGGCAACGGCCTGTGCCCCCATCTGTTGAGCGTATTCAAACAAGAAACGATAACGCAGGATTCGAGCACTTTCCTCAAGAGATAGTCTCTCTTTCCGGCTAAACTCGCTCACATTCCCTTCCCCGACGGCGAATGGCACGCCGATACTATCCGCAATGCTTTTGACAAATGCCACATCTATGTCGGAATCTGCGCGCAAATGGTGATTATAATGTGCAGCGATTACCGAATATCCAATTCTGTGGAGGGCATCGAGTAAACACACGCTATCCGGCCCGCCAGATACCCCGACCAAAATGAGCTGACCGGGAAGCAGGCCACATTCGTTTTGGATATACAGATGAAGTGGTTCAAGTATTTGGTGCATAACAATGAATTTTATCGTATTCACGTAAAATCCTACAACAAATACCGTAACGGTTCTTTAGGAATCGGCGGGGAGATCTCCAGATTTTGGGGTGTGAGTGGGGTGTACCCCCCACTCACACCCCAAAATCTGGCATTAACCACGGCAAATCCCAAAGAGCCATACCGTAACTGCTCAGGCTAAAGCAGAGGAACCTCCGGAAAAAAGGTGCAATGCACTTCAAAGTCTCCCACACGGTCCGTAAATAAACATTCCGAAAGTGCATCGCACCTGCCATGCTGAGAATTACTGGACAAATGCCCTTGCTCTTGCGTGGTCTTTATGCTAGACTGAAAACAAGGAGAAATTTCTTAAGGAGTTCGCATGGCTGAAAGAATCCTTATTGTTGATGATGATCGAGATACCCTTCGTTTAGTGGGGCTTCTTTTACAGCGAAAAGGGTATGAAATTATCGCTGCCGAACGCGGCGCACAAGGGTTAGAAAAAGCCTTTCAGGAGGCGCCAGACTTAATTCTGCTGGATGTCATGATGCCGGATATGGACGGCTTTGAGGTGTTGCGTCAAGTACGTGGCAATCAAACGACGTCCGCGATCCCCGTGATCATGTTTACGGCCAAAACCCAGGTTGATGATAAAGTTGCCGGGTTCGAGGCAGGTGCGGATGATTATCTAACCAAACCTACTCACCCATCTGAGTTGACGGCCCGTGTAAAGGCGCTTCTTGCTCGCTCCAGCCAACGGAAAACCCCGGAAGCCGCTCCAGAACAGATCAGTGAACGCGGCCACGTGATTGGGGTGCTTTCTGCGAAAGGTGGGCTGGGCGTGACGACTGTCGCGACCAATCTTGCTGTCTCCTTTCACAAGGCCTTTGGCGATGAGGTCATTTTGTCCGATTTCCGGCCTGGGAATGGTTATCTAAGCCTTTCTTTAGGATATAAAAATCAGACAGCCATGAGTAAATTGCTCTCGAAAGAGGCGCTAGATATTTCTCTTACGGATGTGCAATCCACTTTGCAAACTTTCGATGGGAAGATAAAGATGCTGCTTTCTTCTTATATGCCCAGTGATTCTAAGTTGATAGATGCAGCCGATCAATTTGTAGCAATTGTCCGGCATCTTTCCCACCTGGGAAAATACATCTTTTTAGATTTGGGTAGTTCGCTCTCCCCTTCGATTCAAAAGGTGATAGATTTTTGTGACCAGTTGATCATTATTACTGAACCTGTTGAAAGTTCAATTACGCAAACCAAAGCCTTACTCGATGAATTGAGTATGCAAATCCTGGGGCTGGGCAATATTCATGTAATCCTGGTCAACCGGATTCGTAGTGAGGCGCATATGTCTACTCGCGCTGTCCAGGATAAGTTAGGGCGGCCTGTTTCAGCGATGATCTCGCCCGCCCCTGAATTGGCTGCTACGGCCAGTACACAAAACGCGCCGATGGTTTTGATCCAAAAGGAAGGGTTAATCAACCAGCAATACGATAAACTGGCTCAGTTATTTGTCAAACAAAACGCTTCAGGATGACTACTCTGGCAGATGAACAGCAAAAATTCATACGAAAAGCAGCCACGCTGTTCAAAAGCGCCAAAAAAGCTGTTTCCTTAACGGGGGCAGGTTATTCGACCCCCTCAGGGATTCCCGATTTTCGTTCCGCAAATAGTGGGCTGTGGGAAAAGCATGATCCAATGGAAGTCGCTTCCTTAAGTACTTTTCGTTTTCAACCGAAAAAGTTTTTTGACTGGTTTCGTCCACTGGCAGCGCATATCTATTCGGCGATTCCCAATCCCGCGCATATTTCTTTGGCACAACTCGAAAAAGCCGGTTATCTTTTTGGGGTGATCACACAAAACATTGATGGGTTGCACCAACGCGCCGGGTCCCAACAAGTCTTTGAAGTCCATGGTTCATTGGCCTGGTTGGTTTGTACATCTTGCTACACTCGTTACCCCTCCCAACAATTCTATAAATCTTTTATAGACGACTGTTCGGTGCCAGTTTGCCCATCGTGCGGGCACATTTTGAAACCGGATGTGATTCTCTTTGAAGAGCAACTCCCAATCAAAGCCTGGAAACAAGCTGAGGAAGCAGCGGTATCTTGTGATCTGATGCTCGTTGCTGGATCTTCTTTGATGGTATTCCCAGCAGCCAACCTCCCTCTTTATGCGCTTGAAAATGGAGTCCCCTTAATCGTCGTTAATAAAACGCCTACGTATTTAGATGCCCGTGCCGACATAGTGATCCACGGCGATCTCGCCGAAATTATCCCTCGTCTGGCTTCGGAGGTTCTCAGTGAGTGACAAAATCCTTGACCGGTATCGCCGGTTGGTCGAACTATCACGCGACCTTGCTTCAACGCTGGAATTAGATGCCTTGCTTAATCGGATTGTCAAAGCGGCTACCGAGATCAGTGAGTCCGAAGCCGCTTCTATTCTCCTTTATGAGGAAAGGCATAAGCAGCTTTTTTTTCAAGCGTCAACGAACCTCGACTCCCCTATGATGGGCGGTTTGCGTGTTCCCCTTGACAGTATCGCAGGTTGGATCGTCACGCACAAAAAACCCCTGGTTATCGCGGACGTTTCTCAAGACTCGAGATTTTTTGGCGGCATCGCAAAAGCAACAAACTTCCAATCCCGCTCCATTCTCGGTGTCCCCCTGATTACAAAAGACAAAACGGTTGGCGTTTTAGAAGCGTTGAATAAACTTGAAGGGACATTTACCGAAGAAGATCAAGAAATGTTGATGGTTTTGGGGGCACAAGCAGCCGTAGCCATTGAGAACACGCGCTTGTTCCTGCAATCTGACTTGATTTCCGAGATGGTCCACGAACTCCGCACTCCATTGGCTTCGCTCAACTCCGCTACTTATCTACTCCTACGCCCTGAACTCAAAACGGAACAATTTCAAAAAATGGTGGGGATCATTCAAGGCGAAACTCGTCGTTTATCCGAAATGGCCACTTCTTTCTTAGACCTTTCCCGGCTCGAATCGGGACGGGCACAGTTCATTCCAGAGGAACTAAATTTGACCAATCTGTTAGTTGAATGTGCTAATATTACTTATAGCAACATGGTCGAGCGCAGCATTAATTTTCTGTGGAATCCGCCAAAAAACCTTCCTTTTATTTATGGAGATAAAGACAAACTCAAACAAGTCTTTCTTAACTTACTCAGTAACGCAGTTAAGTATAATTCCCCAGAGGGAACGCTTGAAATGAAAGCTGGCATCTCACGGGGACGTGTGAGCGTTTCAATCAAAGATACCGGGCCAGGCATCCCCAAAGAAAGCATGGGGAACTTGTTCAAAAAGTTTTATCGCGTCCCTGGCACAGAAAAACTTGCACAAGGCACAGGGCTAGGACTATCTATCGTCAAGAAAATTGTTGAAGCGCACAATGGGGAAATTAAAATCAAGAGTAGAGTAGGCAAAGGCACTACTTTTACGGTCTATATCCCCTACCGCCGCGAATTAGCTAAGGCTGAACCAGCACTTTAAATACCCCTGGCTGGGAAGCCCTCTCAAAAGCTGCTATCCCCTCGCGCAGGGGATAATTCGCGTTGATAAGCGGACATGGATCAACCATCTCTTCTCGCATCACCCGCAAAGCAGGTGCAAATGGGCCGCACCGCGAACCCACCAGTGTAATCTCATCCACTACCACTGCCGAAAAATCCACTTCAAGCTTACCAGCATAAGTACTTTTCAACACAATCGTCCCGCGCGGGCGAACGGCCTTTCGTGCAAGGGCAAACCCTGCAGGAGACCCCGTCGCCTCAACGACCATATCCATCTTCCGTTCAGGGACCTCATCCTCGCCCAGCCAGGGGATACCAACCGCCCCTAACAATTTACGCTGGCTATCATGGCGCGCCACCACCTGAAGCGCACACCCGGTCAGTTTCAGGGTATATGCGATCAACTGCCCCAAACGCCCCGCTCCTACCACCAGCACCTGGTCAGTCGGCTTAATCAAGACCTGTTCCTGAATTTCCAACGCCGCCGCGAGGGGTTCAGTAAACACCGCCGTCTCATCAGGTATCGAAGCCGGGACAGGATGCAAATTTTCGAGGGGCAATACCGTATATTCTGCAAACACCCCATTCCGGTTGACAATCCCCAACACCGTCCGGTTTTCACAATGGGTTGGATTGCCAAGTTTACATGTTTCACAGAATCCACATACGGCATTGATCACCCCAACGACGCGTTGCCCTACTCGCTCTGGTGCGCCAGGCGCTTCGACAATCTCCCCAACGAACTCGTGGCCTAAAACGCCCGTATACGGGTAATACCCTTTAACCAGTTCCAGGTCTGTAGCACAAATCCCAGCTAACCGCACCCGGATCAGCGCTTCGTTCGCTGGCGGCGCAGGAACAGGAATGTCGCGGATTGAAATTTGATTGTTTTCCAACCAAAGAGCTTGCATGATTTAGATAGCCTGCATGAAACTACTCACAAAGTGGAAATGACCCGAAAAAAAGGTGTGCATGGGGGTGTACACCCCATGCACACCTTTTTTCGGGAGTTCCTCTGATTTAGCCTGAGCAGAATCACCTGATATAAAAATTACCGCCAGATATTATATTTGATTCGAAATTATCGTGGGGAATTTGGCTCGTTCGTCGTATAATCAAGGAAATGACCGCGGACTCTCTCTCTCCTTTTGAACAACTTCCTCAACTTCGGCAGCTATTGCCGGCTTATCTTTTCAAGACGTTAGAAACCAATTCCTCCGATGAAGAATTGGAGCAGGTTTTTAACCATCTCCGCACGCTGTATCATATCCTCGATGATTATCTGCCCCGGAGAATTGCCTCACGCCCCCCACAACCTGGCCAGCGGGGGTATTCCTGGCAGGAAGGAACCCTGATTTTTACCGATCTCATTGGTTTTACCAGCCTGATGGAAGCCAATACCAAATTTGGACAAAAAGGAGCTGAAACCCTGCTTAGTGTCCTCAATAATTATTTCCGGGAAATGATCGAAATTGTCAGCAAATCTTCGGGTGACTTGTTAGAGTTCACTGGGGACGCGCTGTTAATTCTTTTCCCCAAAGATAAAAACCGCAAAGATATCGAACGAGCGGTACGCGCCGGGCTGCGAATGCAACGTGCCATGCGCCATTTCGAGAAAATCGAGACGCCACTGGGCACATTCTCTTTGGGTATGCGGGTGGGACTTCATGCAGGGCGATTCTTGACGGCAAACATTGGCTCCCCAGAACGCATGGAATATGTTTTGCTGGGGGATACGGTTTTGCAGGCCAAATTGGCTGAAAGCGCAAGCCAGCGCGGGCGGGTCTGTCTAACAACGGAAACCTTTGAATTAATCAAAGATGATTTTCACTTCGAGCCGGGCAAGCCAGGCTATATGCTTGTCGTGGATGATCTATCTACCGGGCATCTGGGCGAATACGAACTTTTTTCATCCTCCCGACGACGATCCATTCCTGTGCTTTTGCTGGACTCCAGCCGAGAAGGGGTATTGCACGCCATCCGGCAGGGAGTGGAACGCGTAGCACCATTGGCTGCACACATGCCCCGGCAGGTCTTGGAAATCCAGGTCGAAAGTACAGACACCCGCACAATCCCACCCGATTTTCCTAACCCCGCTGCAGTATTTATCAACCTGCGCGGGTTAACAGAGTCCATTGATTCGGCGCTTCTGGATGAATTTGATGGGTTGGTGGCGTGTTTCTCTGAGGCTTTTACAAAAATTAATGCGGTTGTTGAAGAAAAAGGCGGAGTGCTGAAAAAAGTCACCTGTCACCTGAACGGCTCAGACATGGCGATTTATTTCGGTACCCCCAAACGTCCTGCCGATTACCCGCTCCGTGCGGCTGAAACGGCTCTGGCTGCGCGGGACATCATCATGAACTTGCCTCCGATTATCGTCAACGGCTCTCCCATAATACTGTACTGCCAGTTAGGGATCAACTATGGGCCAACATTTTCAGCAGAGATTGGAGAACCGCGCGGACGGCGTGAGTTTAACGTGTTGGGTGACACCATCAACACAGCAGCCCGGTTAATGAACCGTGCAGAAGCGAACCAGATCCTGGTTTCGCAGACCATCTATGAAACTGTACAAGCTCACTTTAAGTGGGAATATCTTGGAGACTTTTCACTCAAGGGGAAAGCTGCACCAACGCCTATTTATGCGTTACTGGGCCGTGTATAAACGATCACCTGCCAGAATAATCCACGATGGGTAAACACGCGTTCAAAGCCTTTTTCACGCACGAGGGAATCCACTTCAGCCGTGGAATGTGCGAAGAGGTGAAAGGGCTTACGAAATAATCGCTGTAATTGATTGAACAATCCCATCCCCAACTTTACCCACCAAACATCCTTTGGAAATACAACCCCATACATACGTTTTGTCCGGCTCACAGACGCTCGCACCAAAGCATTCATATCATCATAGCAACATATCACACGATCTAACGTCACAATATCCATATCGTCGAGAGAGGGGGAAACGTCCACGAAATTGCCAACGTGATAATGAATGCGGTCGGCCCAACCCCGGCGCGCAGCTTCCTCGCGCGCAGTTTGGCTATATGCAGGAGAAGCGTCCACGTTTGTCACCCGCGCAACCCCCGCTTGAAGCAGTTCCAATTGGATCGCGCCAATGCCTCCCCCAATGTCTAGCAGGCTGGCATCTTTTACACCCTGTTCTCGAATGGCATTCAACAGGAGACGCGTGGTCTTGTTTGGGCCTTTATTTCGGTACGTTTTGAGTTCCTCGACAGCCCACTGATCCGTGAATGTTTCTTCGATGCCTTGGCATTGAGGATTGTTGCAGCAATTCATCTGTTCTAACTCTCGTAATCCACATGTTTGATCATCGATTCTCCAGGCGTGGAAAGCGTTGCTCATTGCGAGAAAGTTTTTTCAATATGGCTTCGCTCACATCAATTTCAGCAGTGTTTGCAAAACTCAGGCAATAGATCAAAATATCGGCCAGTTCATTGGACACCTCCGTCCGATTGTCTGGGGATTTGACATATTCTTGACTTTCTTCGATAGTGAGCCATTGGAAGTGTTCCTGAAGTTCCGCGGTCTCGATGGCGATGCTCATCGCGAGATTTTTGGGATTATGAAATGGCTCCCAATTTCGAGCAGCGACAAATTCGGCAACCCGTTCGCGAAGATGGGCAATGGAAAGTGTTGTGTCCATCATGACGGCAACCCGGAAAAGAAACGGTGAAACAGATTGGGCGGTTCAAGCCGGAGCCGTGCCGATTCGATCCCGGGATGCTCAGGGTCTACATTTTCCCACATATCCAACCATGATTTTGCAGCTTTCCTTTCTTTTTGCGCCAGATGAAATTCGATTTGTGCCTGGCACATGCTCCCAAATTCGAGAATGTGCATAGTATCCAACAGCATGATCTTATCCAGGATTTCTCTGGCTTGATCAAACTTTTTCTCTTTGACATAGATTTTAGCCATGTTGATCTGCCCAAAAAGGTAATCGGGATAGTTCTCGAAAATCTCTTTCAATAAAGCAAAACTTTCTTTTTCGCGCTTCTGGTATTCATAAGCTACGGCCAGATTATTTTTCAAATCGGGAGAATCTGGTTCCAATTCTAACGCTTTTAAAATCAAATTCTCGGCTTCTTCAGCCTCCCCGTTGTGGAGTAATTTAATAACGCGGCGAAGCAATCTTTCAACTTGAGGAGAATGGGTTTGAGTAGGCTCATCGGTAATTTCAAAGGCTAAAAGAAACATTTCGTTCCACTGTTTCCCTGTCCAAAGACACACTTTTTTGGATTCAAGCTGTCCTCTTTTATAAAGTTCCATTGCTGCATCACGACGAAGAGAAAGGGGGCCATGTTGGGAGAAAGCAAACTGTTTAAGACGCTCCTGCAAGTCAGAACGATCTACGCCTAAGCAAAGGTGATAGGCAAATTCCCGGGCATGGGAATCGCCCCGTTCCAATAATACAGGAATCAATGCAAGCACCTCTGGAAAATCTTTCAGGAATCGATTGATTGCTTTTTGAAGTGCATCCTGGCTCATTTTGCGAGAAGAACCAGACAAGATATTGTTCAAGTTCTGCATCGCCTTATAATGCACCCAGTATTGGAAGGAAAAAGGCCACGGTCCATGGCGTTCCTCTTCTGGTTTGTGCATATCAAGATGATTTTCTTTTGCCAGATGAAGTTCCGGGGAAATTTCGAGAGCTTTTTGCCAATAGCTGCGAGCTGTATTTTCATCCCCTAACCGCATTTTAGCAGCGGCTGCCAGATGATATAAAAAAGCATCCCCAAGAGGTGGTTCCAGATGTCCGGCACGTCTCGCCCCTTCAAACACATCAATAACCGCCTGATCATCTCCCAAATAACTAAACGCTTCCGCTTTTTTTACCCATTGATCCACACTCTCGGACTGAATTTCATGCAAACGTGCCGCATAAAGACGAGCCGTTTCAAAATCACCTTGCATACAATAAAATCGGGTTAGATTGGAAAGGGCATGGTAATTTCCAGAGTCAATTTCCAGGACTTTTTGAGCGGTTTCCGCAGCCGCAGACAGGTCCCCCTCCGCCATTAGGATTAGACTGAGATTGTTAAAAGCAGGCGTAAATCTGGGAGCACGCTGGAGCATTCTGTGGGCGTTCCGGATGGCCTCCTGGTATTTTTCGCGCGCCTGCAATATTTGGATTTCTTCATGCAGTAAAGCCAGATCAAAGGCGTCGTCTTCTCCTGCCAAACCCACATCCGACAGCATTTCGTTAACCATCGTTTCCAACACAGTTACAGATTCGCGGACTTCTTCGGTCTGTTCGTGATCCGGCCAACGTTCTAAAAATCGCCGGAACGTTTTAAGAGCGTGGGCAGGATAAACGTTCGTCATATATGACCCGGCCAAATTCAAGACAAACTCATCATCACCTGGCGCGATCGAAACCAACTGCTCGGATATTTCCAGATATTTCACCCGCTGATTGAGTTCATAGTATGCCTCATTCAGGCCAGTCAAAATTTCTATCCGGTTCCCATAACGTTCGTTCAATGGTTCAAGAATCTCGACAGCGGTCTGCCATTGTTTTCTCTGGATGAGGTCGTACACCTCATCCATGGCTCGAACTGCCCGCAGGGGAAGAGGGTGTGTCTTTCGTGCCTGTTTCTGGGGACGATTTTTTTTTGCAGATTTTTGTTTTTTGGCCATTAAGAGATGAGTCAAAAGATCGGGGTTTAATACGCTGGAGTGTACTACAAAAAAAGAACCCGGACGACTATATCCGGGTTTGATGCTATTGGCGATTTAAAAGCTGTAACAGAAATTCCTTCACGCCTTCCGTGCAGTAATCGCTGCAGAAAAGGGTATCCCAACAGGCAGTCTACTGAGCCATTCGTGCGTCTGCCCATTTGGCTCAACTTTCACATCCACAAACCCCAAACGATGCAAACCTTCTTCCCACGCTGCCACAGGCAATGCGCCCGAGGCACATGCGCTCCATAAGTCTATGTTCTTTTTCAAGGATTCGGGAATCTCACCCTTTGTCACGATGTCCGAAATTGCGATCCGACCGCCAGATTTGAGCACGCGCTGCATTTCTCGAAGTACCAGGGATTTATCCGGGGATAGATTGATGACGCAATTCGAGATAATCACATCCACACAGGCATCCTCCACCGGCATCTCTTCAATGTACCCCTGGCGAAACTCGACATTGGACAACCCCATCCGTTCCCCCGCCTGCCGGGCGCGGGCGAGCATCTCCGGGGTCATATCTACGCCGATCACATGGCCGCTTTCCCCAACCTGTTTCGCCGCGATAAAACACTCCAGCCCTCCCCCAGAACCTAAATCCAACACCACCTCACCGGGTTGGAGCGCTGCTAAAGAGACCGCATCCCCACACCCCAGGCTGAAATCGGCTACGTCATCTGGCAAATTGGCGATCAGGTCGGGGGCATAAAACGAAGATTCAGGGCTACAACAGTCCGAGGTACTGTCAGAGGGGGTGCAACAGGAAGTTGATGTCTTCGCACGGGCGGCATAATGTTCGCGCACGGCAGTGTGGATCGTTACTACTTCATGAATCGTATTCATGGGTTACTCCTATAATTGTAAACTACTCAGCAAAGAAGGCGCATGGCCCAAAAAAAAGGTGTGCGTGGGAGTGTACGC
>DATDOR010000355.1:0-2173 GCA_035293165.1 Anaerolineales bacterium
GACACTCGCCATCTGACATGACAAACTCCGCAATTTTTGTGAGTCGTTTGACGCGGCGGAAGTAAGGGGGCATTTCATCTTCGGTGATGGCCCGGAAACCAAATTTCTCGTAGAGCGGGACTTGAGATGACAGGCACATCAAGTGGAGTTCGCCAGGGTGGGTAGCCAGGAGGTGTTCGATGACGGCGCGGGCGATGCCTTTCCCCTGCCAGGGAGGGGTAACGGCAATGGAGGCGAGTTCCTGTGAACCGTCGGTGTGCAGTTTGACCTGTCCGCAGGCGATCAATTCCCCGTCAGGGTTGGTTGCCACAATGAAGCGCGGCCACTTCAGCCCGGTCGGGTTGATGCCCGCTCTCCAGACCAGGGTGCGGATAGCGCTCGCATCGGCTTCGACGGCAGGGCGCAGGTTGAAATTCATTGAAGCAATTCTTCCAGGAGGTTCTTAGCCGTTTCCGGGTCAGCCTTCCCGCGCGACTGGCGCATGATCTGCCCGACGAACCAGCCGATGATCGTGGTTTTACCGCCGCGATAGGTTGCCACTTCTTTTGGATTGGACTCAATCACTTGTCGAACCAGCGCGCGGATGGCATCTTCATCACTGACCTTCGCCAGACCCTCGGCTTCGACAATTTCCTTGGGGGATTTTCCTGATTCCTGGACTTTGGGGACCAATGCCTTACCGGTGGAGACGTTGATCGTCTTCGCGTCTACCAGGGAAATGATCTCCGCCAGGCGAGGGGGGGTGAGTTGAATCTCGGACGCGGTTAACCCTCGATCGTTAAGCATCCGCAGCACGTCGTTCATCATCCAGTTCGAGACGGTTTTGGGGTCGCCGCCGTAGGCTTGCACCGCCGCTTCATAGTAATCAGACAGGGTACGCTCTCCGGTCAGAATTTCCGCATCATATTCGGGGAGGCCGTATTCCTGCATGAAGCGGGCGCGCCGCACGAGGGGCAGTTCGGGCAGCCTGGCCAGGATGTGGTCGCGCCATGCCTCGTCCAACCGGATCGGGAGCAGATCGGGTTCGCGGAAATAGCGGTAATCGGCTTCCGTCTCCTTCGAGCGCATTTTGCTGAGGGTTTGGGTTTCGTCGTCCCAGTTCAACGTCCAGGCATCAATCCGATTGCCCGCTTCGACCTCGCGAATTTGCCGTTCAATCTCTTTTTCGATGGCAGAGCGGACAGCCTCGATAGAGTTGACGTTTTTGATCTCGGTTTTGGTATTGAGTTCCGTACTGCCTTTGGGCCGGATGGAGACGTTCGCATCGGCGCGCAGGTGGCCTTTTTCCATATCCGCTTCGGAAACACCCAGCCAGCGCAGGAGTTGGCGCAGACGAATCAGGTACGCGGCGGCTTCGTCGGCGGTGTGGATGTCTGGGCCAGTCACCATTTCAATCAATGGAACCCCACACCGGTTGAAGTCAATCAGACGTCTTCCGAATTCGTTCTTCGTTTTCCCTGCGTCCTCTTCGAGATGGAGTTTGTGGATACGTATGCGGCGTGTCTCCCCTTCTAAGGGCAGTTCCATATACCCCCCACGCGCGATGGAGTGATCATATTGCGAAATCTGGTAGCCTTTGGGCAGGTCGGGATAGAAATAATTTTTCCGGTCAAAGAAGGACAGGGGCTGGATGTCGGCGTGCATCGCGGCCGCGAGCAGCACGGCTTTTTCAACAGCGGCCTTGTTGAGCACGGGTAACACGCCCGGCAAACCGGTACAAACCGGGCAAATGTTGGTATTGGGGCCATCGTCCCACGAATCCGCTTTGCAGGAACAGAAAATTTTGGTGGTGGTGTTCAGTTGGATATGGGTTTCCAGACCGATGACGGCTTCGTATTCGAGCATGGGGATTCCTTTGGACACGGATTGGATTATGAGGATATTGTTTTACCACAAGAACATGAAAAACCTGACAGGATTTTGATATGCTAACATTCAGCAGAATCTTGTAGGAAAGGGGAAAATATACTCACCATCCTTTTACTATTCATCGCTTCTCCGATGCGATAAAATCTTCTCCGCATGTCCGGTCGAAAAACCCTTGTTTTTATCCTTGCCCTTTCTTTTTTGTTCTTTCTCACCGCCTGCACCCGGCTGGCGGAACAAGACAGTCCCTGGAGTTTATCTCGTGAGGAGACCCCTCAAATCGCCGGGCCTATCCCCACCGCTGCAC
>DATDOR010000356.1:0-5318 GCA_035293165.1 Anaerolineales bacterium
CATTTACCCCCGTCCCAACGAATACCCCGACTGAAACACCCACCAATCCCCCACCCCCCACAGCCACACCCTACACAGTGGGTGCCCCTGGAGATATAGGGGCGGATGAGTTTTGGATTGATATAGATTTGACACGGCAACTAACCCATGCCATGCGTGGGAGCCAAGTTATCCGAACCTTTGTTGTTTCTACCGGCACATGGCAATACCCGACCGTGACAGGCCAATACCGGATTTATGTCAAATACCGGTTTGCGGATATGTCCGGGCCGGGGTATTATTTGCCCGATGTGCCGTATGTGATGTATTTTTATCAAGGCTATGGAATTCATGGCACGTACTGGCATAACAATTTCGGCATTCCCATGAGCCATGGCTGTATCAACCTGACGATTGATGACGCTGGATGGGTTTTTGAACTGGCGTCTGTTGGGACGTTGGTGAATATTCATTATTGATGAAACAATTCTATTGCGTATTTCGTATTGCGTATAAGAACTCGCAGAAAATTGCAGGAACACCCTCTGAATTCTTACGAGTTCCCGTTCCCACGAGGTAAACCCATGCACACTGCTTTCCAGTACAATCACTATACAGTTCGCCGCCAGGTATTCGCTCTTACAGGCAAGGTGCGTTTTTATACCCCTTCCAATCAGGTGGTGCTCTACTCCGAGCAAAAGATGTTCAAACTGCGTGAGGACATCCGCATTTTCGGCGACGAGGCCAAAAGCCAGTTATTGCTGAACATTAAAGCCCGTCAGATCATTGACTTCGCAGCCGCGTATGATGTGGTGGACATGACCGATAACACCCGCGTGGGTGCGCTGCGCCGCAAGGGTTTCCGCTCCATGCTGCGTGATCAGTGGGAGATTCTGGATGCGAACGAACAACCGCTCGCTGTCTTAGAAGAAGACTCCATGCAGCTTGCGCTCATTCGCAGGTTATTGCTAAACCTGATCCCACAGAACTATGATATTCGTATAGGCGAGATGCGCGTGGCAGATGTCAAACAGCGTTTTAACTTGTTCCGGTACGAGTTAGACCTGGACTTTACCCCGAACCAACCGTTCGATAAACGCCTGGGCATCGCCGCCGCAGTGCTATTGGCGATTATCGAGGGACGGCAGCAGTAATCACAAGACAGGTTATTTCAATGTCTCGTAAAGTTTTATTCGAGGGTCTGGTCGTAGATGAATTGGATCGCCCCGTTGAAGTCGTCCTTGTGGGCGATGAACCATGCTATGTCGTGGACGATGACGGATTCCGCCGCCACATCCCCTCAGATCAGGTAGACCGGCAAGTGTTGAACTTCATGAAAGAGTTCATCACCGGACATGAGGACATCATTACCGATCAAACAGCCCAAATGTTGGGACAGGAGGATATTTTCACCAAAGCTTCTATCGCCAACCAACTCAAGAATATTGACCAACAGTTTGAAATGCTTTTCCAGATTGGCCTGCCGGAGGAGCAGCGCGCGTACCTGGGCATGATGGGGTTCAAGGTGCGAATCAACGTGCACGGGGATGTGATCGATGTAGACCAACCTGGCATGATTGCCCCGGATGACGAGTAAATTACCCCGCGTAATTCCAACCTAGATCGAGCAACGTAAGCGTATCTTCAGCTTTACCGGGTTTCATCACAGCCGCGTTGACCACTTCGGCGATAACAACATCATGGTCGCCGCCCGCGTCAACCATCGCCCGGACTTCACATTCCAGATACGCCGCCGCGCCGTCCACCACCGGACAGCCAACTGTCGGGCTGAGCGTGTACGTGGCGTTGACTACCTTATCAGGGTTCTTCTCCCGGCTTTTGGTGAATCCTTTGATCGCTTCGGCGTCTTCTTTGTTGAAAATATTGACGGTGAAAACCCGACCTTTTTTAACCAACCCGTGTGAATAAGCCTTGCGCGCCAATCCCAGCGCAACCATACGCGGGGTGAAGGAAACCTGTATCAACCAATTGGCGACCATGATATTGACTTCATCTGCGCCATCGGTGGTGGTGATGCTGTAAAAGCCATAGGGGATCATATGTAGGGCGTCTTTAATGGGATCGTCGGACATGTTACTCTCCTTTTTTTAGAAATTTATCTTGAAAATTAGTAGCTGCTCAGGCTAAGGCAGATGAATCTCCAAAAAAAAGGTGTGCGTGGGGGTGTACGCCCCGAATAAACGAAGTTTTCCACACCTTTTTTTCGGGTCATTTCCACTCTGGGCTGAGTAGTTACAAAAATTATATCGGGTGGAGTTGAGCTTTGCCACTGTTCTTATGGACAGATGTTACCCCAACAACTTCAGAATCGCCGCGGTATTCACCCACGCCTTCGGCACAATCGACGACACAGTCACATACTCCTGATCCTTGCTCCTATCATCACTCCGCTCGGACGAGTGCGCGTTCCCTCCATCTGGGCCGAGGGCGTCAATCGTCGGGAAGGTGTGCCAGAGCAGGTTGCCATCGCTCAACCCGCCGCGAATTTCCTGCCCTACTTCCATCCCCAATTCTGAACCCACTTCCTTCCAGATTTCCAGCAACCGGTTACTGCCAGGATTGGGATTCCACGGCTCGGTCCGGCTCAACAGCTCAACGTTAACTTTGCAGGCGAAACCATCCTTGCTGGCAACATCCGAACGTTCTTGCAGGGCAAACATTCCCGCCAAACCCGCTTCAAACACCTCCGTTTCAAATGCTCTCATTTCCACCCGAATTTCGGCAAAATGGGGTACGCGGTTGGTGACCGTCCCGCCGGTGATCGTCCCCACGTTGAAAGTCAGATTCTTTTCGTAATCGGTCATTGCTTCGATGGCGAGGACGATGTGCGCCATTTGTGCGATGGCGTTTGCACCTTGGGGATGGGAACTGCCCGCGTGTGCGCTTTTCCCTTCGGCGGTGACGCGGTACACCGCCATCCCTTTGCGATTGCATACCAATCTAACCATCCCATTGCGGACAATTCCCCCTTCAAAAACCAGACAGGCCAGTGTATCTGCAGGCAAGCGGGACAAAGCGACCTCTCCAAAATCTTTGGTCATCGTCTCCTCGGATGCGTTGAGCATCACATACCAGGTGATGGACTCAAAAACTTCCGGCTGGAACTTTCGAATCGCGTCCAGGATCATGTAAATCATCACCGTCCCACCCTTGATGTCCACCGTGCCGGGGCCATAAATCCGATCCTCCTCCTCGCGCCAGCGAAAGTCGTTTTGGATTTCGTCCTCGACCGGGAAAACGGTGTCCAGATGCGAGACCAGAGCAAGTTTTCTGCCCCCTGTGCCGGGGCGGGTCATCACAAGATGTACACCGTAATCGGGGTTGGCGGAAGGGATATATTCTGCATGAAATCCCATGTGGGCAAACGAGTTTGCCGTCAAATCGGCCAGAGCGCGCACCCCGTCCGGATTGGCAGTGAAACTGTTGATGTCCACCATTTGGCGGAGGATTTCTAGATAATGAGGGAGGTTGGATTCAAAATAATCACGAATGGGAGTGGAGAAATGATGATCAGTCAAGTAGGTACCTCCGGAATAGATTTAAGCGCGGAATCAACAAATTAATCCGCGTTCATTAGCGTTTATCCAAATCCCATTTATACCAGGAATTTTTCAGCTAATTTTCTCGCGGTGAGGGCATTTTCCGCTGAAAGCACTTTTCCAGCGAATGCCTGTGCCTCGGCAAATGTGGATTTTCTCACCACCGACTTGATCCTTGGAATCCCCGCAGGGTTCAGACTCAACTCCTTAACCCCCAACCCGACCAAAACCGGTGCCGCGACCGGGTCTCCTGCCAATTCTCCACACACGCCCACCCATTTGCCGTGCGCTTCTGCCGCTTCCACCACCTGGCCGACCAACTGCAACACCGCCGGGTGCAAGGCATCGGCAAACCCCGGCAGGTTGGGATTGCCACGCTCGGCGGCAAGGGTGTATTGAGTCAGGTCGTTCGTCCCGATGCTAAAAAAGTCCACATGTGGAGCCAGGACAGGGGCCAGTAACGCGGCCGAGGGTACCTCGATCATGATCCCCGTTTCGACCGGCCAGGTGTGGAGAATACCTTCCGCGTCCAGCGTGGCGTGCGTGTCGGCCAGGATTTGACGGGCGCGGAGCACTTCGTCCAGATTGGATACCATTGGGAACATGATGCGAGTGAAATGCCCCGCCCCGGCCCGCAAAATGGCGCGCAGTTGGGTGGTGAACAAATCCTGGCGTTGGAGCGACAGCCGGAGACCGCGCACGCCCAGGAACGGGTTCGCTTCGACTGGCAGGGGGATGTACGCGAGTGGTTTATCCCCCCCTACATCCATCGTGCGGATGATGACCGGACGGTTGCCCATCACCTTAAAAATCTCGCGCAACGCCTGGAATTGTTCATCTTCGTCCGGGGCAGTGGTACGGGAGAGGAACAAAAATTCCGTTCGTAGCAGGCCAATGCCCTCTGCGCCATTTTCGACTGCGGCACGGGCATCCGCCAGATTGCCGACGTTCGCTACGATCTCGATTTGTCGGCCATCGGTGGTCAATGCGGGCTGCTGGCTGGCTTTTTGCCACTCAGTACGCTGTTTCAACCACAAATCCCGGCGGTTTCGCAAATCTGCTTGCACCCCCTCCGACGGCATGATCCACAATGCCCCTGCTCCCCCGTCCATTCCCACCAGTGTACCTTCTGGCAAGGTCATGATCGACTCGGGTATCCCGCTCACAGCAGGAATGCCAAACGACCTTGCCAAAATCGCACTGTGCGAGGTCGGCCCACCCTGTACCGTCATCAGGCCCAACACATTCTCCAACTCCAGCCGGGCGGTTTGGGTGGGCGTCAGGTCTTCGGAAACGAGAATGGCAGGGATCGGGCAAATAATCGTTTCGACGGTTTCCCCGACCAGCGCTCGGAGAACCTGCTCGCCCACATCGGCAACATCGGTCGCGCGCTGGCGCAGGTACGGGTCGTCGAGAGCCAGGTAAGCGGCTTTGGCTTCCTGGATGGTTTCCTGCCATGCCTGGGCTTCATTCAGACCGTTGGAGAGAATGCGCGCTTTGACCTGATCTAGCAAATCAGGGTCGGATAGGATGAGGGCATGGGCGTCGAAAATGGAGGCTTGTTCCTCCCCGGCCTGGGCAGCAACTGTGCGGCGACGGGCGCGGATGTCCTGTTCGACCTGGGCAAGCGCGGTTTCGAGCCGCGTCCAGGCTTTGTCCGGGTTATCTAATGGATGATCGGGCACGGTGGGTGGGGGCAAAACCAACCGGGCGAGCGGGCCGAGGGCGATCCCTTCGGAGATAGCGACAACAGGGATGGCCCCGGTTTCGGGCGTAGCG
>DATDOR010000357.1:0-2645 GCA_035293165.1 Anaerolineales bacterium
TGCCGTGGTTAATGCCAGATTTTGGGGTGTGAGTGGGGTGTACACCCCACTCACACCTTTGACATAACGACTTACTCGGGTTTCCATAACTATAATCTAACACAGCCTCAACATGTTTGCAACAGAGCATCATTATTTCAAATGTAGGTGTATGCCGTCCCTCGTAAGCCCCGCGATCAAATCCAAAATCGCTGGGCCGAATATTGCCCAAAATATCTTCACCCACTCCTGCGTTTATCCCGCTGTCAATGACAATCGAGCCATCCACCAGAGCGAAATTGTTGTGACAAAAAGGGAAAAGGTAGAACGCACGTTCTCGTTATCATTTGTGACCTGAAATATTCCTGCTGCCCATTTCAATAGTGGGGGAGTGTTCAGGTATTTAGGTATTTTTAGAAAATGCTGAATATCGCGGGTCTGTTGTGTTTATTACAATCCTTTGGGAAAAATCTTAAGACTTGAAAACTACCGATGGACGGACTCGAATTCCGTAATAGGGGAGGCGTCAATAAGATGAAAAATTGAATCTTGTTTTTAACTTGCGTAAAATATCATTTACGCAATATAATTATATAAACCACAAACAAACCTTAGGCGTCACCATGGACCTTACAACACCCATACCCCAAGCGATTACAACTTTTCTCGAAACCCTAGAGTATTCCCGCAGCTCAGGCACCGCTCGCACGTACCGCCATGCCCTTGTAAGCTTCGAAGTAGTGCTTGCCGCACAGAACTGTCAAACGGTTGCGGACCTGAAAAGCCCTGGCGTCGTGCGCTCGCTGCCAGATCTATTCAAAGAAAAGAACCTGAGACCAGCCACACAACAGCTGTACAGCCAGGCCGTGATTTCATTCTACAAATTCCTGGAAGCCGAAGTGGATAATTTTACAATCAATCTCCGGCGGATACGCCGCGTCTTTGAAGCGAAGACCCGTAAACCCGGGCGACGGCTTCCCTCATTCGGCATGGACGACATACGCCAGATTATCGGATACGTAGAACATTTGTGCGATACTTCCACGTTGCTCCTGGAAGCAGAGAAAATCACTCCTCGCCAGCACCGGGGAAACCTCCGAGACCGGGCTTTCATTCTCACCCTTGCCGATACCGGCCTCCGGGTCCACGAAGCTTGCGGGTTGACGCTGGGAAACATTGACCTGGATGAAATGCGGGCGCTTGTGGTAGGCAAAGGAGACAAAGAGGCCGTGGTGCGGTTCTCACGCCGCGCTGTGGATGCTATCCGGGATTACCTGGCCGCGCGCGCACCCCTGGATGCTCGTGCTGGCAAGCAACTGGAGACACTACCGCTTTTTGCTCGACATAACAAGGCTGGTGAAAAGCGTAAAGGCCAGACGGCTGTCCTGCCGATTTCAACTACGACGGGGCGGAATATTATTGACATCCGAGCGGAGGAAGTGCTGGGCCCCGACAAAGCCCGGCAGATTTCACCGCATAAATTCCGGCATTATTTCGTCACGTCTGTCATGCTGGCTTCCGGCGGACGAATCCGCCTCGCACAAAAACTGGCCCGACATACCAGTATTGCGGTCACCGAACGCTACCATCACATGACCGACGAGGAACTGGACCGGGATTATGACGAAATGTTTAACCAGGAATAACCCGTGCCTCTATTCAACAGGACTCCCGCCAAACAAGCCATCCAAATCTTCTTCGGGCACGTCAAAAACCACGTTATGCGGGGGTAATGCCTCCCGCGTCATCCACTCGGGCAGACGGTCATGCGCCTTCGTGAACCCGGCCCGCCGGTTGAATTCCACTTCCATTTCCAGAGATTTTTCCCCGATCGCCTGCAATATATCCACTCCAACCGCCCACCCATACCTGGCATTGAGCAAGTCCCTGATCGTCTCCGGGGCCGCCGCAAATCCAAACCCGGCAAAGATACACGCCCCCAGCGAATCATACCCAGCCATATTCACCTGCGCCGATCGGGAGAGTTTTGCCTGCCCCTCTGGTTTCAGGTGGTTGACTTTCGCACGGATGGTCAGTCCGCAGGTGTGATCCGCCCCTTGCGGAGAGGTGGCATACGTCACACCTGTCCCTTTGATAGAGCGAGGATCGTAGGCGGAAATGGCCTGTCCTTTGACCGCAGGCACCCGCTCGACACCGAACACGCGCCCAGTCGTGGTTGCTCCCTGCCCTAAAACTCGTCCCAACGGGGTGTTGGTGCGGATTTCGCGAATGAGCTCCAACGCTCGCTCGCCATCGCCAAATTGCATCAAACCCGCGTCAGCTGCTACGCCCAAGGCCGCCCCGATTTCGATGGTGTCCAGCCCAATGTCATTCACTTCCCAATTCATCCTGGCGACGGTGTCCAGGCTATCAATCCCCAGGTTGGAGCCCATTAGTCCAATGGTTTCATATTCCAGTGGGGAGACAATCGCTTTGCCATCTTTCCCGCCGAAGATGTTGGAACAGCGGATTGTACAGCCCACCATGCAGGCGTGGGTGGTTTCGCTCTGCCCCCCACGGCGGAGTAGGAGATCCCGCATAAACTCACCACTGATTTTTTCTGCCCCTTCAAATTCGCCGCTGGAGAAGTTGCGGGTGGGGAGTGCGCCAAAAGTATTGCACATATGCGTCATGGCTGCCGTTCCGTAGTCGGCATAGCTATGGGT
>DATDOR010000358.1:0-3910 GCA_035293165.1 Anaerolineales bacterium
GATGCGGGTGTTGTCCACGCAGGAACCCATGTGCAGCACGGGCGGGATGCCGACTGTCTCGCAGACTTCGCGCAAGCCAGGGCCGACTTTGTCCAGCCCGGCCTCGCCGAGTAACAGGCCGAGTTTGGCGCTGGCAATCGCGCCGCAGCCGGTTTCGACGACCAGTACGTCTTTCTTGAGCAGCTCTTGCGTGACGTAGGTGTGCGAGTAATCTTGCTGGCTGCGCGGGTTGTTACAGCCGACGATGGCGGCCACGCCCCGGATGCGCCCGGACATGATGGCATCGTTGAGTGGACGGAACGATGCGCGGTAGCTGCCGCCCAGCATGTAGTTGATGTATTCGTGGGAGAATCCGGGGATCAGGTTTTCGCGCACGTTCGGGATGCGGGTCTTTTTGCGGTTTTCGTAATTATCAATCGCCACTTTCAGGATGTTTTTGGCGATGGTCAGCGCGTGGTGTTCGTCAAATTCGATGTGGGTTGCACCTTTGATCTTGACCTTCGGAGAGGTGGTGATGATCTTGGTGTGGAAGTTCTCCGCCAGACCGACAAGGGCTTGCATGACGCACTGCACATCTACCACCATCGCTTCGACCGCGCCGGTCAAAATGGAGAGTTCCTGGTGCAGGAAGTTGCCTGCAGCGGGGATGCCTTGCCGCATCAGGATTTCGTTTGCTGTGCAGCAAATTCCGGCGAGATTGACGCCTTTCGCTCCTGCCGCTTTCGCGTATTCGATAATTTCAGGGGTTTGCGAAGCCGCGACGATCATCTCGCTCAGGGTGGGTTCGTGCCCGTGAACAACGACGTTGACCATGTCATCCTTCAACACGCCCAGGTTGGCCTGTCCCAGAATGGGAGCGGGGGTGCCGAACAGGATGTCGGAAACGTCTGTGGCGATCATGCTGCCGCCCCAGCCGTCAGCCAGGGAAGTGCGGATTGCATGGTGAAGAATATGAGCGGGGTCTTGATCGTCGCCGATGTGAGTACGGTGCAGTGCTTCGACGACTTCGCGATCAATTCCGCGCGGGATGACGCCAACTTCTTTCCAGATTTTCTTGCGTTTTTCGGGGGCACGCTGAATGGGGACAATTTCCCCACGCTGCTGGCCAAATTGCGAAATGTATAAATCAGCCAGGTCGTTGGCGACCTCTTCGGGGGAGCGGCCTTCAATGGGGATGTCGTATTTCGCGGCAACGGTGCGGAGTTTGGCAACGTCGCGTATTCGGTACCCTTCGGTTTCATTGTTTGCAACCGCTTTCAGGGTAAAGGCCATGTCACGACCATGATCGGAGTGTGCCGCCCCTCCCGCCGCAATGGCGCGGATCAGGTTCCGGGCCTGGATCGTGTCAATCGTCGCACCGCACACCCCTGTCTGGCCGTCTTTCGTCAACCGGCAGGGACCCATCCCGCATAGTTTGCAACACATGCCCGCCGCGCCGATATTGCATGGGGGCATGGCATCCGCCCGGCTAAAAGCAGTGGTCAGGCCAATGTCGTCAGCATAATACAACATCTCCTGCGCGGCGGGGTCGGCTGTGCGTTCTTCTGGGGTTCGCATTGTTCTAGGCATGTTCAGCCTCCTCTCGATTGTAAAGATCACGTTCGATTACACCCATCCCCGGGCAAGGCCAAAGCGGTCTTCCGGCAAAGGGTACGTTTTGGGCAAAGCTAACCGCCTTCCCCGCCTGGGTGTAGGCGATTGAATGGCGGAAAAATGGGCGGTCGCCGTTTTCTGTAGCAGGCTGCGCGCCAATTTCAACCGGGATAGGTAAATCGGCAAGGTAACCGGCCTTGTCAAGCGCATGCTCGATTTCCTGAGGGTTGGTCAGCATTGGGTCATATTCAATTTCAACAGTTTGAAAAGCACTACTGGCATAGAGGTCCCCTACGCCGGGCAATTCGAACAGGACGCGTCTCACCTCAATCACATGATGATCCGCAAACATAGCAGGAAGTTTTAGAGTCAGGCTCTCCATGGGTTGGTCCTCCAAAAAAAATTAATAAAACAAGCCCAGATATTCAGTTGTTCAACCCCCAATAAAAAAACTCCCGCCCGGAAAGCCTAAAATAACAAAAAGCAGGATGGCACAAAGAGCACCATCCCGGAAAGCTTACCCTGATTGTTTTCTATTTTGTCCCAATCGAGTAGGGGCAATTATCCCTTCCACATGGGGATATTTGTCCTTGTTTTAGGGTTTGAAGAGGGAACCATACTAAAGGCATCCTCAAATCCCCTGCGCCGGTCATCGTGGACGAAATAAGCCATTCTCACCAACGGGCCGTGGCTTTCGTGCAGTTCCAGGCCAACGATGTCAAACCCGGCTTTGAGTTCAGCAATGAGAATGGCGCGGTTGTTGGGGTGATGGGTGGTGGTGACCCGCTCGTAGCCCAATCCTTCCATATATGGCAACCATTGCTTCAAAAACGCGGTGTACAAGCCCTTCCCCTGGTAGGATAGGATAAACCCAATCGTGTCAATAAAAAAGGTAGCGGCATCTTCTATGAATCCGAAAAACCAGCCGACCGGTTCGCCCTCCGCGTTGAAGAAGACGATCCATACAGGGTAGGAATGTTGGTGGCGGCCTGTGCGAGTGAACGTCCACCATAGGGTCCAAAGCGCGAAGATAAAAGCGTATAACGTGGCTGGCGGGAGGGGTCGGCGTTAAAGACGGGCACGCAGCCATAACCCCAACCCGACCAGCAGCGCAAACAAACTGACCAATACACCATCCCATTCCACAAACGCATCAAAAACACGCGACATGTTATCTACAAACGCGTTCCCCATGGTAGCTGCCCCGAATAAGATAAACCCGATCCCAATCGTGGCCAGGATCAGATAGCCGATTTGAAGGACAAATAAGATGGCAAAAAGTAATACGGCAGCCCCTGGGATCACCCAAACGGGCAAAGCTCCTCGTGGACGACGCCGGTACGCCCAGAAAAATACCGGCAGGAGCACAGCTCCAATCATCACCAATCCCCAACTGAAATTTGCTTCCGTACCATTCCACAGAGGGTCCGCCCAATCCTGCCACAGTCGAAATACAAGGAAAACACTCAATCCCAATGTCCACCACAATCTTCCTTTATCAGTACGCAACCCAGCACGTTGACTTAACGGAACGCACACCAGCCGTGTTACGGTCATCCCGAATAGGACAATCTCTACCCCGGCAATCACCAGAGACGGATTCAGGAGCGTATCCATTTGTTCCAGTCCAGTGGTCAACTGTAACCCGGTGACTGCCGCTTGCGTTTGGGTTACCATATTGCCGAATTGCACGCCAAAGTGGGCGCTAAATAATAACAGGAGCATCCCCGCCAGAATGAGCGGAAACTCCAACCCTGGACGCTCTGGCCGTCTCCATCGGACGAGAAACAGCACGAGAAGAAACAGCCATCCAACTCCCGTGGCGAAGACAGCCAACGTGTTCCACAACCCAATCTGAGCGAGCGTGAAACCGCTTAACAGCAGTTCAATTTCGCCCAAGAAGAGACTTAAGGGTGTGAGCATCAAGCCATAATCGAACATGCCAAACAAAAACAGTACAAGCAATTTGGCAAACCAGGGTGCATGCAAAGCCCCCGCCAGCAGATAGGCCCACGCAATTGCGAGCAAACCAAACACTACCGGTACAAGGAGCTCGGGGACAAATAAGCCTGCCAGATGGTCGTTGTAAAAGATGAGCGGTTGGAGCGGTGAAACCACGCGCCAACCCTCGCTGAAGATCATACTGATTAATAAGAGCACGGTGAGCCATATCCCCAATCGCATGAGCGCCCGAAAGCTTCGCGGCATCCCGGCAAGGTTGATCGTCCCCGCGCGCACGTCTTCCCACACCAACAAGTGCCAGCCGCGGCGGAGGATCATCCAAATGGTGGAATAGGCCGAACGAATAATCTGTTTT
>DATDOR010000359.1:0-4700 GCA_035293165.1 Anaerolineales bacterium
CACCAAGTGAACGGTTACGTTTTTATGTTATATCATTTAATTAATTCCTGGAGCAACAAAAACACTTTCTCGGGCGACGATCCTTTTTGAAGAAACCACCTGGAATAGCTCATCGCCTGTATAGAAACTTCAGCATCAATACTGAGGATGATCCATCGTAAGCCTGGATGTCTTTCCTGCAGTTTCTTGCAAAATTCTGGGGCAGGTCGATCTGGTAATGACCAATCCATCAAAACCACATCCGGGATATCCTGTTTGAGATGTTCCATTAATCTTTCCCCATCTGAAGCTTGAATAATTTCATCAATCCCTAATTTATAAACCAGCCATAAGAAAAAGGCGTTCCGGCTTTTCGGATCGGGGTCGGCAATGATTACGCGGGTCATAGGTGTACCTCCCCTTTAGTGTAAGCACTTTTGCTTTTGGACACATCCGCCGCCGGTCAAGTTTATACCTAGCCATGTGGACAGGTTCAAAGGGGTGGATTTTTAAACAAAAAGACGAACAATTTCTCGGCAATCTCGGAGTTGTTCAATCCGTCTACCAAAAGTTTGAGCACCTCGTATTCACGATCGGTAAGATGATCGGCGGGGTGGTGGGGTTGGGTGATGGATTCGGCCAGGACTTGGCTTGCTTCAGGGGAAAGGGTCATACGTCCGGCGTGGTCAGATCATTTACCACGTAGAAATTGAATTGGATAGGCTGCCCGGCTTTGTATTCGCGAACCACATCGGCAGTGGGAAGGACCGGCTGCATGGCGCGGCGTAGGGCATCGTATCCGGGTTTGGGCTGGCGGGCATAGTCTACGACCGCCCAGGTGATGGCAGGCCAGGGGTCGGTGAGCATGAAGTGGAAGATGCCTTTAACCATGCTGGTTTTGTGGCGGCGGTAGGCTTCGGTGGCGTATTGGACAATCCAGGCTTGATAGGACTGGCTGCTGGCGATGAAGTCGTCCAGCGTCTGGCCGAGGGTGACGCGGCCACCGGTGAAGGTTTCGCCGGGCTGGAAATCATGAAAGCGCCATTTGAGCCAGGTTTCACGTTGGGGGTGAAGGTGGGACGGAGTATCTTCGGCGGAGGGGGTGTGGTGATAGACGGTGCGATCCATGCCTTCGGAGAGGCGGATGAGGAGGGATTTGAGCCATTTGAGGCTGGGGTTGGTCATGGACATGGCGTAAAGCTGTCCACCGATACGAATAAGTGTTTTATTCCCTCTGGATTTGCGATCATCCTGCCATTTTTTGAAGGTGACGAGGTCAGTATGGCCTGCATCCGGGTATTCGGGAAACATGTTGAAAAGGCTGTCTTTGTTGGGGAGGGCTTGCGCGCCGTATTCCGTGGGGAATGGCGCTCCGGGCAGGTTGGCGTACTCGATCCAGTCCCCATAATACCAGCCGGGGTAAACGTGCCCATCGCCAACTCCAGAGTTTTGGTGGACGTAGCGGGTGGAGTCGAGGGACTTGACGACTTTTTCCAGTTTTTCGTCGAGAGCACGGTTGTGGGTGGGATCATAGGTTCCGCCCGCTTCCTGCGCCATCCATTCGGCGTCCCATGGGCTTTCGTTGTGGATACACCAGGCTGCGATGGAGGGATGGTTGTAGAGGAGTTGCGCCATCGCTTTAATTTGCCGTTCGGCTTCAGAGTGGAATTCGGGCGTGTCCTGGTAGCCCCATTGGAATGGGAAATCCTGCCAGACGAGGATACCTGCCCGGTCAGCGGCCTCGTAGAATTCGGTAGGGAGGACATGGGCATGAATCCGGAGAAGGTTGAGGTTGGCGTTGCGGGCAAGGGTGAGGTCGTGTTCGAACCAAGTGGATATTAAGTTATTACTGATTGCCAATTGCTGATTTGTCGACTTGCTGATTCGCTGCCTCTCAGAATGGTGCTGGCGAAAGGGATGTGTATCCGATTGCTCCACTTCTGGGAACAGTGTTTCGGAAAGCCATTGGGAGGCGATGTAGTTGGAGGCGCGGGGGAAGTAATGGGAATCGTTGATCGTCCAATTGAATTGGGAGTCGACCTGAATGGTGCGGAAACCGAAGGAAGTTTCGTAATGGCTAATTGGAATTTGTTGGTGGTTGATGGTTAATTGGGCGCGGTAGAGATGAGGGAAGCCGCGGTCCCAGGGGTTCCAGAACGCAACGGAAGGGACTGGGAGATGGAGTGAATAGACGGAAATGCCTGCTGGGATTTCGACCATATTACTTATTGCGTATTGGGTATCGGAAGCGAAGTTTTCGGGAGCCGCGTGGAGGGTTGTTTCAACTGAAAGCGCTTTGCCGCGATTTTGAATCGTGACTTCGGCATGGAGAACAGGCGGGTCTTGTTCCAGGCCGGCGCGAAGGTGGACGGATTCGATGGTGATGGGGCCGTGCTCGAGGATGTAGACACGGTTCCAGATGCCGCCGGTGTTGTAGCTTTGCCCGATGGGCAGCCAGCCCCCGCCAGGACGGCAGTCATGGTGGTTGAGCACACCTTTGATCAGGCGTTTTTTCATGTGCCAGCCATCGAGGCCAGGTTCTTCGTAAGGACTATCCACGCGTACGGCAAGGACATTGTCGCCTTCTTGCAACAGACCGGTAACATCGAAGGAAAACGGGTCAAAATACCCTTCGTGCCGTCCCAGGCGTTTACCATTGAGGAAGACATCGGCGAAGTAGTCTACGCCGTCGAAATGGAGGGAGAAGAATTGTTGATTGTTAATGGTTAATTGCTGATGGTTATTGGATTCTTCTCCATTAGCAATTGCCCATTGTCCATTAACCATTCGCAATTGAAACTGTCGTCTAAACCAGACAACACCATGATGGTCGAGGCCTGCTAGAAACCAGTTCTGTGGAATCTGCATGGTGGGGAGAAGCCCGGTGTTGAGTTTGGGATGGGCGTTAGCAGGGCGGTCGTCGAGGAGGTAGTGCCAGGGGCCGGAGAGGTCGTGGAGGTGGGTGATCATTTTTTTCTCTTCTTCCTATTCTGTGTCCTTCTGCGTTATCTGTGCCATCTGCGTACTATTCCAGCTCAAAACAAACGCCCGTTGTTCGTCGGTTTCAGGCGACTCGTTGTCGCCGCGCAGTTCGGCGATGCGGGCGAGGGCCTGTTCGCCGGTAATTCTGTGCCGGACGAGCCAGCAACCCACGACTGTCCCGGTTCGCCCACGCCCACCGTGGCAGTGGAGATAGACGGTGTGGCCTTCGGCGAGGGCAGAGTCGAGGGTGTTGAGGATGGAGGTCATTTGGGACGGGGTGGGCGTGGAGAAGTCGGGGATAGGGAAGCGGTAATGGGTAATGGGTAATTGTGGATGGTTAATTGTTAATGGCTCCCTCGCTGATTCGCTCTCTCGTTGATTCGCTAACTCTGAAAACTGAATACTACCCGCCGAAAACTGGTAACTGGGCAATTCCCCCGGTTCGGTCAGGTCAATGAAGCAGGTGACGCCGGAGGCGAGGAGGGAGTCGAGGGTTTCGCGGCCTGGGCGGAGGGGGTGAGGGCCGCAGAGGAGATGGGAGTGGGGGGAGTAAGGGGCGGGAGGGGAACTCATGGGAAACGGATCATCTCTCCGCAAGGTGACATGGCTTCCTTTTTGCCGTTTGATGTAGAACCCCGCTTTTTCCAATGCTCTGATACATTCCCGGCCTGAAATTCGAGGCAGTTTGCTCATACAACAACCAGGAAACTCTCGTATTTTTCTTCAGGTACAGGTAACCCATCTTCTTCTAACGCTTCAATATAAACTTCAATCGCTTCCCGGATGTTTTGAATGGCTTCTTCTCGGGTTTCACCCTGGCTGATACATCCAGGCAGGGTGGGACATTCGGCCACCCAATAGCCATCTTCACCGGGATAAATCATTACTTGACGCATGGTTTTTCTCCTGACTTTATACAATTTGAGGTGTTGGGATTATATCAGGGATGGGGGAACTGATTACTGGTTCACCAGTCAACCGATCACAACCGTTCAATTAATTCGGCGATGGGTGAAAAAATTACCTGGTTCCAAGCACCGCACAGGTTCAGGGAATCAGGCTTTTTTGTATTTGCCTGAACGGGTTCAACGTCCAGACGGGGGCCACCGGCGCTCATTTTCCGGGCACGCCTGGCAGATTAGATGGACGCATTGGTGTCCAATCGGCCAGATTCTGGCCCAGCGGGAATACTTTGAAAATGATCGGGCGCATCGGAAACCGACGTTGTTATCGTTGTTGTTCCACGAGCCGCCCCGAAGGACGCTCTCCGGGGTCCCCACATAGCGGGTATAAAACCCGGTTATGCCGTAATACCTTTGAGCCAGCCGCCTAAGAGTTTCCCAATTTCAACCAGTTCCTTGGCCACATACTGGTATTGAGCCTGGTTGGTCAACCCGCGCGCATGGCTCAAACGAAAATACAGGCGCACGTCCATTGGCAGCACGTACCGGTAACGGCGCAGATAATGGGTGCAACGATCCAGAGGTTGTCGAAGGATCAGGGCGAGCGGGCGCACCGATACCCAACGTTTAAGCCTGTGCCAACGGGCGTGGCATTGGCGCGGTCAGCAGAACGAAGAGTACTCTTACCCCCGAACCACGAGCCGCTTTTCGGGTGTTCATACTACTGTTGACCAAAACAAATATTGATAAATGCCGCCAATCAGATGATTTTGAATCTCACGGATTCTTCGCACACCGAAACCCCACATCAAAACTCGAATGTGCCGGAAAGAGTAA
>DATDOR010000360.1:0-4856 GCA_035293165.1 Anaerolineales bacterium
CAAACCATCCGGCGGGAACAAACCCGCATCTTATGGAAACTTCTACACACCCTGCCCGATCATCAACGCGAAATGCTCGTCCTTCGCTACATGCTCGGCTGGCAGGTGCAAGAGATCGGCGCACACCTGAACATCGCCGAAAACACCGTCTCCCAAACCATCCGGCGCGTGCTGGCAAGGCTGCGGGAGCGGTGGACGGAGTAATTGACAATTGATAATTGTCAATTGTTAATGGTCAATGGATTATGGCTAATTATCAAATCCCTGACGAAGATCAAATTGCTTCTCTGTTGGAACACATCCAACCCCAGCCGGGGGCGGAGCTGCGCGCGCGTGTGGCAAACGCGACCTGGGCGAATTCTGAAGCCGAACAACGCCGCCTTGCCAGGCAGGGATGGTTTACTCTTCGCTGGATAGTGATTGCCAGCCTGGCCATGATTGGGGTGCTGATCATCTTTTTTGCCATTCCGCCCTTTAATGGGATCGCTCGCCGGGTTACCAATTTCTTCAACCCGATTGGCGAGGACAGTATCCCCTTCGCCCTCACATCCCAGTCCCCAAGCCGCCAGTTTCCACTAACGGTTTCTGAGGCCGCGACCCAGGCCGGGTTCACCGTTCACCAACCCGATTGGGTGCCCGAAGGGTTTCAACTGAACGGCGCGGCCTACGACATTGACCAGGAAGCGGTAATCCTGGATTATCATTCCCCTATCCCCGGCAAATTCCTGCGCCTGACCCAACGCCAAACCGCCGAAAACCGCCTCAGCGTGGGCAATATCGGAGCCAGCGCGGAGGTCCAAATCCTCGACATTCACACCTCTTCCGGGGAAATCGTCGCTGGCGAATATGTGGCCGGAGCCTGGCGTATCCCCTCTATGCTCGACCACCTGCAAACTGGTCAACCCGATATGACTGCCACCATGCAGGCCAACTGGGATCCCAACGCGAAAATTCACATGCTGCGGTGGGAAATCGCCGACTCGTTGTCGGGCGGGTTTTTGTACGAAATCATCCACGCTGACCAGACTCTGGATACCCTATCGGCAGAAATGTTGGTTAAAATAGCAGAAAGTATGAAATAGAGAGTGGAGAGTAGTTACTACTCTCCACTCTCAAATATCGAGGTCTTTATGCAAGCAACTTCCGAACACTCTCTTGAATCTCGTTCCTGGCTCGACCGGCCTTTGTTGAGCACCATTACGATTAACTGGGAACTGGTGCTCTTTGCGAGCATTGTGTTGATCGCCATCGTCACCCGGTTCTTTGACCTGGGCGCGCGTGTGATGAGCCACGACGAAAGTTTACATACGTACTATTCGTGGCGGCTCTATCGCGGCTTTGGGTTTGAACACTCGCCGCTTATGCACGGGCCGTTCCAATTCATTTTCATTGCCCTGTCTTATTTCATTTTGGGAGATAGCGATTTCTCTGCCCGCATCCCGGTGGTGTTGACCAGCATCGCGACCGTGGCTTTCATGTGGCAGTTCCGCCGCTATTTGGGGCGGGTGGGTGCGATCATCGCTGCCCTTTTGTTTACCATCTCACCCTACATGCTGTATTACGGGCGCTACGTTCGCAACGAGGCGTATGTCGGGTTGTTTGGCCTCATGGCACTGTGGGCAATCCTGCGTTACCTGGATTCAGGGGAGCATAAGTATCTCTACTACCTGACGGCAGCGACCGTTCTGCACTTTACGGCAAAGGAAACGGCGTTTATTTACGTTGCTCAATCGTTGATCTTCCTCGCTTTTCTATTTATCCAACACGTCAACCGCGCCGTATGGCCCAACCCCGATCAAAAACGCGCCTTTTTGATCACCTTGACCATTGGGTTCGCGTTTCTGCTCCTGGCAGGGGGAACATTCCTGCTCGCGCGCAACCCTACCCTGCTCAACCCTGCCGAAACCGCTGCACCTGTCGCGCCCGACCAGGAAGTCGAAACGATGGCTGAGTCCCCGGCAAGCCGTCTGCCGGTCATCATGGGAGGCATGAGTTTGTTGGCCTTTGGCGTCTCTGGCTTCTTCCTGATCCAGGGCTACTCGCTCGAAAACATCCGCCGCGAACGCACATTTGATTTGTTAATTATGCTCGGCACGATGGTACTGCCCCAGTTAGCCGCTTTTCCTGTCAAGGCATTTGGGGGCAACCCCACCGATTACAGTACGAGCGGCATCTTAAGGACGGCAACAGTGCTGGTTCCGTTGGCTGCGATTACGATTGGCATTGGACTGTGGTGGAACCGGCGTGTCTGGTTGACCAGTGCCGCGCTCTTTTACGGTGTTTTTGTGGTCCTATACACTACGATTTTTACGAACGGGCAGGGCTTCTTCACCGGGATAGTCGGGTCGCTCGGTTACTGGTTAGAGCAGCAGGGCGTCCGGCGTGGCAGCCAACCCTGGTATTACTATCTCGTCGTCCAGGTTCCAGTCTATGAATACCTTCCTGCACTCGGCAGTTTGCTGGCCTTGGGCATGGGCTTGAGACGGTGGATGAAAGGAAACGGTGCCCCCTCCCGGCGGAGTGAAGGGCATGATCCCCAGGTATCCTCCCGCCCCGAGGGGGAGGCCGTTGCCTTGCCCTTTTTTGGGTTTTGGGTCCTCACCAGCGCCGTTGCCTACACGGCGGCGGGCGAAAAAATGCCCTGGTTGACTTTCCACGTTGCGTTGCCGATGGTCCTGGTCACGGCCTGGGCTTTGGGCCAGTTAATCGAGAAGGCGGATTGGAAAAGTTTTGCCGCCCGGCGCGGGTGGGTCGTCGTGGCGCTCTTAATCGTCTTTTTCCCGGCGTGGGTATCTGCGCTGGCGTCCCTGCTCGGCTCGAACCCCCCATTCCAGGGCAGTGAACTCGCACAATTGCAGGCCACCAGCACGTTCTTGACGGCGATTGTGACGGCCATTTTGAGTGGTTGGGGGTTATATACCCAACTCAAAAATTGGCAGGCCGGACAAACGGCGCGGGTGATTCTGCTGGTTTTCTTTGGCTTGCTCGTTGTGCTGACGACACGAACGGCGTTTGTCGCCACCTATATCAACTATGATAATGCAAATGAGTATCTGGTGTACGCACATTCCAACACGCCGGTCAAAACGGTGATGAATCAGGTTGAAGACATCTCCCGCCGCATGTACGGGGATTTGAGTATGCCGGTTGCCTACGACGACGATGTTTCCTGGCCGTTTAGCTGGTATTTGCGCAACTATACGAACCAACGCTATTACCAGGCCAACCCAACCCGTGACTTGCGCGACGTTCCGGTCATCATCGTCGGGGACAACAATTTCACCAAAGTCGAACCCATTGTCGGGCAGGCATATTACCAACTCGACTACATCCGCATGGTCTGGCCGGATCAGGGGTACTTTAACCTGACGTGGGATCGGGTGAAAAATGCTTTATCCGACCCACAATGGCGTACAGCTCTCTTCAATATCTGGTTCAACCGGGACTACACCCTGTACAGTGAATTAAGTACTTTAGATTTGAGTCTGGCTAACTGGCGGCCCGCCGACTTGATGCGGATGTACGTCCGCAAAGACGTGGCCGCCAAGCTGTGGAACTACGGCCTGGCCGCTGCGCCGGAAGAACTTGTCGCCGATCCTTATGAAGGCAAAGGCATCCAACTCATCCCCGATTTCAGCTTTGGGACTCCGGGCAATGCGCCCGGACAGTTCAACCAGCCGCGCAACCTCGCCGTGGCTCCTGATGGGACGATTTATGTAGCCGACACTTATAACAATCGCATTCAACATCTCAACCCGGACGGGAGTGTGATCTCTACCTGGGGTACGTTCGCCAACATTTTGCAGGGGGATGCCCCGGCAGGGACGCTCAACGAACCCTGGGACGTGGCCGTCAGCCCGGATGGAGCGTTTGTTTACGTGGCCGATACCTGGAATCACCGCGTTCAAAAGTTCACTGCCGATGGTGAATTCGTCACGATGTGGGGGTACTTTGGGCAGGCCGAGAACCCCGACGGGTTTTGGGGGCCGCGCAGTGTAGCTGTAGACGCCAATGGAAATGTGTTTGTTACGGATACGGGGAACAAGCGCATTGCCATCTTTGATGAGAACGGAAACTTCCTGAGACAGTTTGGAGAGGAAGGCTTTGAGCCTGGGATGTTTTACGAACCGGTTGGGATTGCGCTCAACCCGGTCAACGGGTATTTGTACATTGCCGATACCTGGAACCAACGGATGCAGATCATGTTCCCCGACCCGGCCAACCCGCTCAATTACATTCCGCTCAAGAGTTGGGACATCACCGGCTGGTATGGCCAGTCACTGGAAAACAAACCCTACCTGGCAGTGGACGGCGAAGGCGGACGGCTGTTGGTGGCAGACCCCGAAGGCTACCGGGTCCTGGAGTTTACGGCAGAGGGGGACTTTGTCCGGTACTGGGGTGATTATTCCACTGCCACGGATGGGTTTGGCCTGGTCTCCGGTGTGGCGTTTGACGCGGACGGGGGGGTGTGGGTGAGTGACGGGGCAAATAACTGGCTGCTGCATTTTACGTTGCCGTAGAAAAATAAGCCTTAAGGTGGGGTGGACTTCCAGCGAACGCCGTTCGCCGTCCACCCCACCTTTGGTGTTTAAGGGACAATGAGGGTAGTGTTCCTGGGGTAAAATAATGGCTGAGACAATGAACCGGACTCCGATCTAGACATCCTGGTCATTGTCGAACAGGAAACCTGGCAGGTAAGAGATGCCGTCAGTCTGGTGGCCTCCCGCGTTTCACTTTTCGGCTCCACCCCTGCACGGAACTCTTTGGCTCTTTGGGATTTGCCGTGGTTAATGCCAGATTTTGGGGTGTGAGTGGGGTGGACACCCCACTCACACCCCAAAATCTGGGGACCTCCC
>DATDOR010000361.1:0-5949 GCA_035293165.1 Anaerolineales bacterium
GTGAAGCTCATCCATTGCGTACTGCCTATGGACACGTCGAATGACATCGGGTAACTGCGGCTGGTCGTGCCTGTCCAGTGGCCCGATATCGGCGTTGGCGGCCCGATAGTCGGCGTTGGCGGCCCGATAGTCGGCGTTGGCGGCCCGATAGTCGGCGTTGGCTGTGATGTGCTGGTTGGTGTGGCAGTTGGTGTGTTCGTGGGTGTGGCGGTTAGGGTGGCGATGGGTGTGCCGGTTAATGTGCTGGTCGGCGTCGGGGTGGGTGTTATTCCTAACGGCGGATATTGCCTGGCCACATAGGGCAAATATACAAAAGCTGTGGGCGTGAGTGTGCCTTGCAGGAATGTACCTGATACAGTCATCGGCAACAGGGCGTTTGCTAATACCAACGCAAGCGCAATTGCGAGACTAATGAAGGCAGCAGGATAACGGTACACTTTCATTTCGCAGCTCCTTAGCCTTGCGATTTTCGGCTACTTGTTGGCTGGCACAGGACCTGTGCCGCCCAACTTATTATTCGACTCCATAACTCCTTATATCATACAGAAAATCGAACGTATTTACAAGAATCAAAATCTAAGTACGACCCAACGTAATTTCCAAACACATTTGTAAAAATAACGTAACTACTCAGCCAGGATGTAGCCGAAAAAAAGGTGTGCAGGGGGGTGTACACCTTTTTTTCGGAGACTCCTCTGCCTTAGCCTGAGCAGTTACTCTAAACGATTTATTATGTGGTTGGGTAGGGATATGTGGCAATTTCGCAGAAAGGCATAGGTTTTGGAAAACCTCGATCAGGGAAGGTATAATAGAGTGCAATATAATTGGCTGCATTTTACGATAAACAGGTGAACAACAAATGACTGTCGAATTATGGGAACACCCTCAAAGTGATGAAACGTACATGTTGGTCGGCTGGCGTCAATGGGCTGATGCCGGGTCGGCCTCTTCAGGCCTGCCGGAGTATCTCATTAAGAGCACAAACGCCAAAAAAATTGGCGCCATTGGGCCGGATGGATTCTACCTTTTTCAATTTCCGGGAACCCACGACCTGGTGCGCCCGGTAGTGAAATTCAAGCAGGGTTATCCTGAGTCACTTGACACACCGAAAAACGAAATTTTCTATGCGGAAATCGAGCAGCATGGCATTGTCATTTTTATCGGAGATGAACCCCACATGGATGTGGAACGGTATACCCAAAGCTTGCTTCAACTTGCCCAAACATTAAAGGTTAAACGGATCGTTGGACTGGGCGGCGTGTACGGAGAATTGCCCTACGATAAGGAAAGAATGGTCTCCAGCTCCTATAGCCTGCCTTATCTAAAAGAAGAATTGAATCGTCTTGCTGTAACTTTCTCCGATTATCATGGTGGAGCCAGCATTGGTTCGTATATTTGCCGCCGTGCAGGGGAAAAAGGGATCGAATACGTTGCCTTTTACGCCTTCGTTCCCATGTACGATTTTTCAGCGATTACCCAGCTTGCCAATACCGTACGAATTGAGAATGATTACATGGCCTGGCTGGGGATCATGCGCCGGGTCAATTATATGCTTAAGCTCAATATCAGTTTAAAAGATTTAGAAAGGCGGAGCAGAAAGCTTCTTCAATTGTTTGACAAAAAAGTGGAAGAATTGGATGGCGATGATCCCCAATTGGGTGTACGTGCATACTTGCAGCAGCTCTCTGAAAATTTTACTGAAACAGTGTTTGACCCGCTCGAAGATGTATGGGAGGAAGAATTGAACCGTTTATTGAATAAATTTGAAGAAGATGATGCCTCATAAATCCCTCCTCCCGTTCTTCCGATAATCTTTAATCGTATCTTCCACAAACCGGTCTATGATCGTTTCCATCCGCCACGCGGTGATGTTCTTCGCAATCTGATCCAGCACCATACCGGGGACCACTCGCAACGCGAACGGGGGGGGGAGTATAGCCCGTAAATGGAGTTTGTATTCGATCCGGGTTTGGTCTCCCTCCTGGTAAAACACGGACTGGCTGGCAAACGCTCCTTGCGCCGAAGACGAACTCCAACCTGATTTCTTGGGCATTTTCGGGTGATCGTCAATCGTCTGCACAACAAGCACACATTCTTTTTCGTCAAAGAGCGTTTGTACGTCACAGTATATCTGGATGGCATAAACTCCCAATTCCTTAGAGTTGTACATCACACGAAATTTATCTTCCCCCAGTTGTTTGTCTATTGAAATCAAGGATAAGTGCTTCAAGACCCGGTTGAAGTCCCGGTAATATGCCGTAGCAACCTCTCGCCGAGCAGGAAATAAGAAAGTCCGGCTTACACTCCCGAATACCCGGATCATTCGTCTGTTTGCCCTTTCAAGGTTTCGATTTCTCCAGCGAGAATCTCAATCTGCGCCAGTAATTGTTCGAAATCATCACGAGTAGGCAGCTCTTGTTCGTGTAAAAACTCTGCTAAACCTTCTGGTTCCTGATCCGTTTCGATGCGGCTTTGGGAAAGAAGTTTGGCAAGGACGTTCTCACCCTCATCGGCGTCCAGTTCGCCTTGTTCAATCAAGGCACGGATACGGCGCTCGACTTCCGCATCCACGCGTTGGGCCAGATTAAATGGAACAGGGATAGAACGGCGTAGGGTGTTCAGCGTCTCCCCCCCGGCCTGGATCAGTTGCGAGAGCACGTTGTGGGGGAGAACCCCGTGCGATTTCTTTTCCCGCTCAAACATCACCTGTGCGAGGGTTACGGCGGTGATGTCTTCTCCGCTCTCATAGTCAACGACTTGAACATTTTTCCCTTCACGAACCAGCTTTGAGATGCCTTGCAGGGTCACATATTTTTTCGCGACCGTATCGTAAAGTTTACGGTTGGCGTAACGTTTGATGATGATCATAATTTCAGCTTTCTTTATCCGTACCTTGTCTTGGGTGGACGTGTCCCGAAAAAAGGTGTGCGTAGGGGTGTACGCCCCCACGCACACCTTTTTTCGGATTTTTCTACTCTGAGTTGAGTAGTTACAAAAAAACAGAGAGGCAACTTGTGTTGCCTCTCTATTATAAACCGGTAAGACCTGTGCAGTTAGTTCTTGGAAACCTTCAGTTCCTCGACCTTGCGGGTCAGGGCGGCGATTTTTGCGCTCAGTTCTTTGATATCGGATTTGCTGGGGATATCCATGCGGTGCAGAACCTCCTCAACATCCTCTTCTTCTTTGGTCTGAATGCCGACCATTTTCATTACGCGGGTGCGGCTTTCCTTAACGCGCTCTTCGCTTTTCTCGCGGATTTCATCAATCAGCTTGCGGCCGTCTTTTTCGGCGATTTCGCCGCGTTCGACAAGCTTGTCCACGAAGGATTCGAGTTCATCGGTCGCCATGCCGACGACACCGAGGGCAGCCAGAACGACTTTGCGGGTAACTTTGTACAGTTGACCGTGCTCTTCAACGGTTTCATCCATTACGGGGGGTTGGGTAGTCATTTTATTTGCTCCTTATATTGCAAAAGGTTAGGTTTTCGTTTAGAATGGTTTTGACGCATTGCGTTATAAATATAATAACACACCGCGTCATAAGAGTCAAGCATTTTGTATCAGAAATTCGTAAACCTTTTCACAATCTCCAATTTTCCCCTCTCACCCCTTTCACCGGTATAATAATGTGACTGCTTCGTTAAAACCCCAAAAAAGGTGTGCGTGGGGAGTGTACACCTCCCACGCACACCTTTTTTTGGTTATTTTCGTTACTACCTAATTACCAATCTCAGGAGGCCTTCCATGCCCGTCTTCAAAGATGCCAACCACTACTACCAAACCGTCGGTGAATTGATGAACCGCGCCAGCCGTGACCCCGACGTGGGTCCAAAAATCGGTAAATCCAACATTGTCATTCGCTTTATCTACCACAATCCTGAAGCGATAACCACCATTGACGCCAAAGACAAACCCGAACCCGGCTCATTCGTCGCTATCATCCATGGGCCCAACGACCTCAAAGCCGATGTCACCATGACGATGGATGCCGATGTTGCCCATGCCTTTTGGCACGGCAAAGTCAACCTGATGGCCGCCCTCGCCAAAAAGCAAATCATCGCCGAAGGCCCTATCCCCAAAATCCTCAAACTTCTCCCCGCTGTCCAGCCGCTCTACAAACAATACCCGGTCCTGCTCAGGGAGTTGGGATTTGAGGACATGATTATGAAATGACACAAGTCAGCAAATCGCAAATCAGCAATTAGCAATTGACCATTAACCATTATGACCACCCTCCTCATCACCGGCGTCTCCTCCTACTGGGGCCAGCGGGTTGCTACCGAACTTGCCCAACAAACGGAAACCGAACTCCGTCTCCTCGGTCTTGACCGCAGGCCCCCACAAAACGACATCCCCGGCCTTGACTTCATCCGTGGCAATCTGAGCAACCCGCTCATGGTGGATTTGCTCACTGCCGAAAATGTCGAAACTGTCCTCTACCTGGATGCTTCGGAATCCGGCTTCCAGTTCCTCCCGATGTGTGCAGAAGCAGGTGTCCACCGCGTCATCCTCAAAAGCAGCACCACCGTTTACGGCGCCCATCCCGGCAACTCTCTTTACCTCGCCGAAACTCACACTCTTGACCCCAAACCACGCGGCTCCCTCCGCCCCCTCGTTGAACTCGAAACTTTTGCCAACGGCCTCGCTGCCCAGCATCCTGGCTTGAGCCTGACCATCCTCCGCTTCGCTCACATCCTCGGCCCCACCGCCGAAACCCCCCTCGCCCGCTTCCTCCTCGATGACCGCGCGCCGACCCTCCTCGGCTTCAACCCCCTCTTCCAACTCATTCACGAGGATGACGTCGTCGCCGCGCTTGTCCATGCAACCCTCAACGATCTGCCCGGCGCATACAATATCGCCGCCGAAGACGCCCACCCGCTTAACAAAATCCTGGCCCTCGTGGGCAAACTTCCCCTTCCCATTGTCCACCCCCTCGCGGCCAGCCTTCCCACCCGCCTGACTCCACTTCCCGTCGAGCATCTCCGCTACCCTTGCCTTGCCAGCCTTGACCGGATGAATAACGACTTCGGCCTCACCCCCGCCCACACCGCCGAAGAAACCGTCACCGAATTTGCCACCGAAGTGCGCGTTGCCGAATTTCAGCGCACCCGCTACATGCCCGACGCTCTCGAGAAAATTACCAATCCCATCCGCGATCTGGTTCAAAGTTTAAGGCGAACTGGTGGAGAAGACAATGATAACGAATGAGATGGATATACCATGACCGATCAACCTACCTCTCCCAATCAGGGGACAACGCAACCCCGACCCAAGCGGGGCAAACGCGCCCCCAAAAATCAACCATTCCCAGATGATATCCGCCTGGCCGATGTCCGCTCCCAATTGGAATCCGAAATGCCCCACGCACCCAATACGGATTCTGCCCCGGACGAATCAGTGGATGAAGAGACCGGCGATGACGAATCGCTTCGCCGCGAACTGATGGACGAACTCGACCGCCTCATCACCCGCGTCCGCAAAAGCGCTCCCGACTACACCCCCCCACCTTATTCCCCGAAACGGCTCATCGCCTTCCTCCAGGAAAACCTCCAACGCTTTTCTCCCGATACCCAGCAAACCATTCTCGAACGCCTCCGCAACGCCATCGGGCAGGATTTCTTCGACGTGGATACCTGGAAAGGCATGTGGTACATGCTCAACTACACCGTCGAATACCGAGGTGACCAGTTCAAACGCCGTTTCACCGGCGAATACCAGACCGACCCCTGGGGGATGGACTACGAATTCATCGAAGTTGTCCAACCTCTGCTCGATTTTCTCCAAAAACGATATTTCCGCCTCGAACTGACCGGTCTCGAACACGTCCCTGACGCAGGGCGCGCCATCCTCGTCGCCAATCATTCCGGGCAGTTCCCGTGGGACGGCCTTTTGCTTAACACGGTCATCCTCAACGAGCATTCTTCGATGCGTACCGTCCGTGTCCTGTTCG
>DATDOR010000362.1:0-16018 GCA_035293165.1 Anaerolineales bacterium
CGCGGGGGGGTGGATGAATCCGTCCGCAACCCGAAGCCGTTAACGCTGGGGGACGCGGACGCGCTCGCCGAGCCGTTTGCCGCCCCGTCCGTCTCCGGGGTCGCCCCCGTTCTCCAGGGAAGCGGGGAGGTGACGTTCGGCGGGGAGAGTACAAATACGCAAATCACTGGAGTCACGCCCGCTTATGCGCCGATACGGAACTACAATGTGACCGAGGGAGAATTTGTCAACGAGGGACACCTTTTAGGACGCGCCTCGGTCGTCGTCCTCGGCCCGGATGTGGCGGAAGCCCTTTTCGGACGCACGGAAGCTATCGTGGGTGAAACGGTGCGCGTTGAAGGCCAGCCCTTTCGCGTAATTGGGATTCTGGAGGCCAAAGGCGGCGGGGGATTCGGCCCTAGCGAAGACGATCAGATCATTGTACCCCTCACCACTGCCCAAACCCGTTTGCTGCGCCGGAGCAGCAGTGACCGCGTGGACATGATCATGGTGCAGGCGATCAACGCGGAGGTCGTGCCCCAGGCGCAAGAGGAAGTCGCTCAAATTCTCCGCACCCGCCATAAAACCGAGGTCGGGGTGGATGACTTTACCATTGCCACCCAACAGGAGTTTTTGGACACGTTTTCGACCATTACCGGCGTGCTGACCATTTTCCTGGGCGGCATCGCTGGCATTTCTCTGCTCGTCGGCGGGATCGGGATTATGAACATCATGCTCGTCTCCGTCACGGAACGGACGCGCGAGATTGGCCTGCGAAAGGCGTTGGGGGCGCGCAAATCGGATATCTTGGTCCAATTTTTGACGGAATCGTCCGTGTTGAGCCTGGTTGGAGGGATTATCGGAATTGGGTTGGGCTGGCTGATTTCCATCATCGTCGGGCAGATTGCGGTGGCGAATGATACAGTATTTATCCCCGTGATTGGCGCAGATGCCGTGTTATTGGCGACGATCTTTTCGGCGGCGGTAGGGTTGTTCTTTGGCATTTACCCCGCGAACCGTGCGGCGAATTTGGAGCCGGTAGAGGCGCTGAGGTATGAGTGAAACGTAAAACGTAGAGCGTAGAACGGGAGCGTTCTACGCTCTACGTTTTACGTTCAAATATTCTAATTCCTCCGCAAACAACTGCTTCAACACCACTTCTCCCTCTGTCAAGCGCACGCAACTGGCGGGTTCGTCTACCATAAAACGAATCTCGTCCAGGGTGATGCGCCTGTGTTTGTCCAGGTCAAGCGGGTGGAGGATGCAGTAGAAAGGTTTGAAGCGCCAGGGGTGTTCGCCTGCGGCCTCGCCTGCCACTTGCAGGGCGCATTTGTAGTCCGGGCGCATGAAGATGCAAGTCGAACCGCCATAATGGTTGGGGTCACGGATTACGCGGGTATGGGTGACTTGTTTGGAGGAGGTGTGCCGGTCGGGTTCGATTTCCCCGTCGAACCAGCGCGCGGGGTCCCGGCGTTTGGGGGGCAGGTGAGGTTTGATGATTTCCGCATGGGCGAGGAGGTCTGCCTGTTCGTCCAAATCTATCCACACACCGTATACACAGCAGGCGGCTTTGCAATCCGGCCAGCCGCAGCGGCGAATGGGTTCAGAGTCGTTGAGGCGGGGGTGAAGGCGCAGTTGGTCGAGCAAATTTTTGTAACCAACCAACTCGAGGCAGGCATCTATGGCGGCTTGCAAATCGAGCGGCACATCGAGGTCAGGGAGGAAGAAAGGGATTGCTCCTGGGGTGATTGATTATAGCATGGGGAAAAGGAACGTATAGGATGACAAATGTCTCCTAACGATCCTGTTCCCCTCCTGATCTCCTCTTGTTAACAAACTCTTGAGCAAACCTTAACCCTTTTGCAATGAAGTGTTAAAACGGCTTGTCTAAAATGGTGCCATACTATGCCCAGCCAATGGTGAAAAATTCCCGTGGGCGCTCTTCTTAAAAAGTGCAGAACATTCGAACCCAAAGATTTCAAAACCCATTTTGGACGACGACATACACCTGTACGAACTTCGTTTTGACGGCCTCTTCCGGGAGGCCAAAGAAGCCACCAAAGCCGGGCTGATGGGCATCGGCTGGCTGTTGAGCCGGGGGAACAGGTTAGTCGCCCATGGATACGGGGTGACAGCACGGGGCGTGGACGCCACCTCCAACATGGCCGAGTACCTTGCCTTGATTGATGGCCTGCAAGCAATGATGGACATGGGACTGGATGACCACCCTGTCAAAGTGATGGGGGATGCAAAAGTCGTCATCTGCCAGATGACTGGAACCTCCAGAGTCGGCGCTCCCCGTCTGATTCCCGTCCACCGCCAGGCGTGCAAACTGGCCCGCAAACTCCACATCGTCGCCTGGGAGTGGATCCCCCGCCGTGAAAACAAAGCTGCTGACCTGCTCACCCGCCACGCGTTACGTGAAGTCCGTGCAAATCCCGAAGCCTTCGACCTCGCCTGGGATCGCCTCCTGCGTGATCATGAGCAGCAACGTAAACACTTGTACACGCTGGGGGGAATGATGATCTTGAATGGCAGATGATTAGGTAATCAGCTAATCAGGGGTTTGTGGTATCCTTTTCCTCCATGCTGATCGCTCAGGAAATCCCCACCCTTTATGCTGGATTCGACGTGCCCATTGCCGAATTTGACTGCGGAAAGAAATGTGCCCCGTACAACGGTGGTGTCCCCTATTGCTGTGATACCTGCCACGCCGTACCGGCCGCATATCCTGCAGAATGGGGGTATTTGCAGGCAAATACCACGCTCTGGCATTCCTGGGAACCTGTCGAAAGCAACGGAAAAGATCAGCTTCAACGGGAAGCCGGGGATTTAATCCTGATCGAGTGCCTGGGCCACCAACATTGCCAGCGCGACTTTCGTTCCTTCGTCTGCCGCGCTTTCCCTTTTTTTCCCTACATGGACAGTCGCGGCGAGTTCCTCGGTCTTTCTTATTACTGGGACTACCAGGATCGCTGCTGGGTCATCAGCAACCTCCAAATCGTCCGTCACGAATACCGCACGCAGTTCATTCAAACTTACAAGCGACTTTTCACCCTCCTGCCCGAAGAGCGAGAAGCCTTCCAATACCACAGCGCCGAAATGCGCCGCGTCTTCCAGGCCCGCCGCCGGACGATACCCCTCCTCCACCGCGACGGCCATACCTACAAAATCAGCCCCACCACCGAAAAAATGCACCGCGTCGCCCCGGAAAGCTTCCCCAAGTACGGGCCGTATAAGCTCGCAGACATTTTATTGTTTCCAGACGAAGAATTCGTACACAGTTAAGTGATTAGCTGAAAGAAATTTAAAAAGTGTTTCCGAAGTCTTTTTCAAGCTACTTTCGGCCAATTACTTAACACAGAAGGCACAGAAAGTTTGTTTAAATATGTTCCATCTGTGTTTTCCGTGCCCGCTGTGTACCATCTATTCCAATGACGACCGCCGAATTCACCATCCCCCTCCGCTTCAAAACCAACCGCGCTACCCCCGGCAAATGGATCTTTTCCCACGTAATTCGCCAGTGGTGGCTGATTCTGATCATGGCTGGGGGCGCGTTCGGCAACGCCGCCCTCGCCGCTGCCATCCCTATCCTGGTCGGGCGCGCCTTTGACGCCATCGCCCAGGACAATCCCCTCACCGCCGTCCTGCCCGGTATTGCCTTCTGGATCATCTTCACCCAAGTCACGCGTAGCCTCCTCCAGTTCGGGCGCAATTACTCTGCCGAAGTTATCGCCCAACGCATGGAACGCGACATCCGCGATGAACTGTACACCAGCCTGCTCGGCAAAAGCATGACTTTCCACAACCTCCAACCCGTTGGCGACACGATGGCCCGCGCCACCAATGACGTGCGTGAAGTCAACCTCATGTTCAGCCCTGGCATCAACCTTGCCCTCGGCTCCGCCAACTTCCTCCTCATGCCCATCCTCGCCGCTCCCAGCTACCATCCCGCCCTCATCACCGCACCCCTCGTCTTCCTGGTGGGCTACGTGCTCTTGCTTTCCCAGTACCTCGGTGAACTCAACCCCATCACCTGGCGGGTGCGCGAGGCCTTTGGCGTCCTCAACACCCGGCTCGCGGAAGCCCTCGAAGGCATCGAAACCGTCAAAGGCGCGTCACAAGAAGAAGCCGAAATCGAACGTTTTCGGGAAAATGCCCGGCAGGTGCGGGACACCTTCGTCGAGCAGGGGGACGTCGAAGCGCGCTTTCTACCCCTGTTGTTAATGTACGCGGTCCAGGCTGGGGGGCTGTTCCACGCCCTGACATTGTACAAAGCCGGACAGCTTCACCTCGGTGATGTCGTCGCTTATTTCGGCCTGCTCCTCCTTTTCGGCTTCCCCACCTTTGTTTCCCTCTTCTCCTACTCTCAAATCTCTTCCGGGATGGCAGGCACACGCCGCATCCTCGAACTCATCAACCGCGAAACCGACCTCGACCAAAACGCTGCCGGACACGCTGCCCCCATGCGCGGTGAAATCGAATTCCGCGACATGACCTTCGCCTTCGCCGACGCCCTCGACGGTGAAGCTGCCCTACACAACATCACCTTAAAAGTCCAGCCTGGTCAAACCGTCGCCATCGTCGGGCAGACTGGCAGCGGCAAAACCACGCTCGCCAAACTCATCAACCGCACCTACGACACCACCTGCGGCCAAATCCTGGTGGATGGCGTGGACGTGCGTGACTGGAATCTCGAATCGCTCCGCCAACAAATCTCCATCATCGAGCAAGATATCTTCCTCTTCTCCCGCACCGTCGCTGAAAACATCGCCTTCGGGAGACCCGACGCCTCAAGGGAAGAAGTCGAGACTTACGCCCGCGCCGCCCAGGCTGACGACTTCATCCGTGAGTTCAAGGATGGTTATGAAACTGTCATAGGCGAACGCGGTGTTACTTTGTCTGGTGGTCAGCGCCAACGTCTGGCCCTCGCCCGCGCCTTCCTCACCGATCCGCGCATCCTCATCCTCGACGACTCCACTTCCGCCATCGATTCCGCCACCGAAGACCGCATCCAGCGTGCCATCTTCGCCGCCGCGCAGGGCCGCACCACCCTCATCATCACCCACCGCCTCTCCCAAATCCGCTGGGCCGACCTGATTGTCGTCCTCCGCAAAGGCCGCATCGCCGCGGTGGGTTCGCACGAAGAACTCCTCCAAACTTCGGAAGCATATCGAAGAATATTTAGTGACGAAATTTAGAGACTGGAGAATCGAGAATAGAGAATTGTCACAAAACTTCACTCTACTCTCCACTCTCCACTCTCCACTCTCAAATTATGGGCTTTTTCTCCAACCTCGACACCGAAGCATACGACCGCCAGTACAAAGACATTGACCTGGCGAAGCGGATGTTGGGCTACTTCCGCCCGTATTTAGGCCGTTTGATTGGCGTTGGATTCCTCTTAATCATGATCTCCGTGGCAGGGGCTGCATCTCCCATCATTGTAGGGCGCGGCCTGGATTTTCTCGGCGAAGACCTGAACCTGCTGACCATCAGCCTGATCGCCGGTGCGGTTTTTGTGACTGGCCTCGTCACCTGGGGGGCAAACTGGATTCAACGCCGCCTCACCCAACGCACGGTGGGCGATGTTGTCATGACCATCCGCGCGGACGCATTCCAGTCTGCCGCCCGCCACGACCTGTCGTTCTATGACGAATTTTCCTCCGGGCGCATCGTCTCCCGTATCACATCGGATACGCAGGAGTTTGCACAGGTGGTGGTGTTGATCACAGAGTTGATCTCGCAGGTTGCCCAAACGCTGCTGCTGGCCGGATTTTTGCTCTACACCGAATGGCGGCTGGCGTTGATGCTGTTTGTGCTGCTCCCGTTGGTGTTTTGGGCCTCGATCGGTTTCCGTAACCTCGCGCGGCGCGTCACCCGGACGGGGATGCGGGCGATGGGCAATGTCAACGCGGCGATCAAGGAAACGGTCAGCGGGATTGCGGTGGCGAAAAACTTCCGGCAAGAGGGCGAGATTTACACCGAGTTCGACGAATCCAACCAGCAATCGTACGCGGTGAATATCAAGCGCGGGTTCGTGCTTTCGTGGGTGTTCCCCTCGCTGAACGCCATCAACAGCCTTGGAACTGCCGCCCTGGTTTGGGCCGGGGGACTGACCGTTGCCCAGGGGATTGTCACGGTTGGGGCATGGTACCTGTTTCTCCTGAGCCTCGATCGCTTTTGGTTCCCCGTCTTGAACCTGTCCTCGTTCTGGCCACAGATTCAGGCAGGTCTGTCGGCGGCAGAGCGGGTCTTCGCGCTGATGGATGCTGAACCAGTGGTCAAGCAGCGAGACTCGGTTCGCCCGCCCCGGTTGATAGGGGAGGTCGAATTCCGGGATGTCTGGTTCCGGTACACCGAACAGGAACAGGTTTTGCAGGATTTCAATTTGCACATCAAGGCTGGGGAAACGATTGCGTTGGTGGGGCACACGGGGTCGGGCAAATCGTCGCTGGCGAAGATGATCGCCCGGTTCTATGAGTTTCAACAGGGCGATTTGTTGATTGACGGGCACGACATTCGCTCGTTCGATCTGGCTGCATACCGGCGGCAGTTGGGGATTGTGTCGCAAGTGCCGTTTTTGTTCGCCGGAACGGTGGTGGAAAACATTCGGTACGCTGTCCCGGACGTGACCGATGCAGAGATCGAACGGCTGGCGCGGCAGGTTGGGGAGGGCGAGTGGTTGGAGACTTTGCCGGAAGGGTTGGTGACCGAAGTGGGGGAGCGCGGTGTCCGGCTTTCGATGGGGCAACGCCAGTTGGTGGCGCTCCTGCGGGTGCTGGTGCAAAACCCGTCTATTTTCATCCTGGACGAAGCGACGGCGAGCGTAGACCCGTTCACCGAGTGGCAAATCCAGCAGGCGTTGAACCTGATTTTGAAAAACGCCACTAGCATCCTGATCGCTCACCGTCTATCCACCGTAAAAGCCGCCGACCGGATCATCGTGCTTCGAAAGGGGCAAATAATCGAAGAGGGGGATCACGAGACGCTCATGGAGCAGGGTGGGCATTATGCGGAGTTGTATGACACTTACTTCCGGCACCAGTCGTTAGATTACCAACCCGCAAACATCGAAGAAATCCTGCGCGAGCGCAGAACGTTCCAGTTGCAGTTCGAAATTGAGAAGCCACCGGGGGATTAGTTTTAGGTACACAGATTAAGAACGGGGAATGATAAAATTCAATGTGAAGCCTTTGTGAAATCTTAGGAGCACGAAATGGAAACTGTACACCAATCGATCACCAAAGATGGCCTGCAAATCCCGTTGGCATTATTCAGCCGGTATGGAATGAAACAAGGCGCAAAAGTTACCTTGTCCTTTGAGCCGGATGGAATTCGGATAGTTCCCGCCGAACTCGATCAAGAGGCGATTGAAAACCTCGCTTTGCGGTATTTGCTCAGAACGGTAGGGGATGCTGTATTCATCGAGGTGAAATCCCATCAGAATAGCTGGCAGGTGGAGGTTTTTGGTAGCGATCATACAACTAAGTTGGGAATGTTGTTTTATGATCCTGCGGGAAATCTCAGGCAAGAAAACTCCTCTACACCCAAACAAATGCGTCAGGCTGCTTTGGACGCGGCGCGTTAACGCTTCTACACGTCATCACCCGAACGATGAAACTGACTCCATACAGGCAGGAGTATCCGCACACTTGCCTCCCTGCATGTCTTCGCATGGTGTTGTCCTACCTCGGGCGAGAGCAAACAGAGGCGGAACTGGCGCGTGTTTGTGGGAGTATTCCCTTCGCAGGCACGTCTCCCGAAGCTGCCATTGAGGGCCTGGAGCAACTGGGGTATCGCGCCTTATGGTTTGAAAATGCAACTTTGGATCGTCTCACCAGTCTTTTGGAGCAAAACTGGCCGGTCATTATTTTTTTGCGGGCTACCGATTTGCCCCACGGACAGTCTGGTCTACATGCCCTCGTTTTACAGGGGATTGAGCGTGGGCAAGTGATCACCCTTGATCCTGCACTGGGAAAGGAATTCCGTATGAAATTGAGCACATTTCTTTCGATTTGGGCGAAATTGGGCAATCAAGGTATGGTTGTCTGGCTCGCATAAACATTGATGACTCTCTCCCACCCTCGCCGCCTCATGGAAGCGGATGATCCAGGGGCGGGGAAATAATTCTGCACAGGGGAGCAGGCTCCTTTGTAAGTAGGTATTTCAACACTCAGTCGTTAGATTACCAACCCGCAAACATCGAAGAAATCCTGCGCGAGCGAAGAACTTTCCAATTGCAATTTGAGATTGGGAAGCAGTTGGGGGATTGACTCAAGGAAATCTAAACATATCAACTAAAAACGCCCGGCAAAGGTACGGGCGTTTTTGTTATCGTAGGAATTAGTCAGGGTGCAGTGATCTGGCGATTAGCGCGGGAAGTAAGAATCAAAGTAGCACAATTAGTCAGCATATATACATAATATGGCCTGATTTGCCAGTTCAAGGGCTATTAATTTTTGAGCATCTTTATCCACAGGCCAGTCAACAATGTTCGCATGACGTGGTGGTTGATCATCTGGAACTATAGTGAGATTGGAATTGAAAACCACCGATGCCATAACGTCCCCTCTTGCATATAAGGTTTTTCCTTGAGGCTCTGAAACATATATTTTTCCGGTTTCCCATACATCATCCTCTAACAACCCCTGAATACGAAAAACGGAAAGTGCACCCTCTGAATTTGGCATAAAACCAGAGGGTTTGACTCTTTTATTAAGAGGGCCGTATTGACTCCTTGAGAGTAAATAACGAGTCAGTATTTCTTGGGGGGAAACATTTTGGTTAGGGATAGTTTATATCCTCCCCTAATACTCTTTGAATATTCAACAGAATGATTCCAGGAATCACATCACCCATATATTCAACCCCATGAATTTTACTCAAACCGAAGATACCGGCAAAAGTTAGTTTTCCAGTTTCGCCAACACTAACAGAAAACAAGTGGTTTTTTCCTCTGTACCAATCAAATGAAATCTCGCCATCAGGATCAACCCCAATTTCCGGCGTTGGTATTGATGCAGGAAGTGCGTTTAGAAACTCACTAGCTTGATATAAACTTAACGCATTGACAGCTATACCATTGTACCCATCCCAATTGGGTTCATTGGCTTCTTGGGCTACCTCCTCAAGGCTTTTGTATCCTTCTAGGCGCGATTCGCCAAACGTTTCATTTTTAAATAGATGTTCTACTACCTTAAAAAACAGCTCATTAATTTGATAGGCTTCTCGACTTACCCCGGTATTACCAAGTCTATAACCAAGAAAATTCGCATTTTGTGTCGTAAAAGTAGCAAGACTCATTTGTATAGCTCCACTGTTTCTTGAGTAATGTGCTCAAAAAAAATCAGGTTTTTCTTCTCTCTTAGGTTTTTAAATATCTTCTGAATTTCTAAGTTATCTGGATCAAGGTCGCATGCTTTAAAGACATCAATATCTAAGATGATTATCGCTTTCTGCAAATTTGTGCCTGGCTCAGATGCTTGGGTAATATTTGAAATGATGCCTGATTCCTCATCAACGACAACAACTTGGGAAAGAAATTTGCTAATTTTATTTGGTATTTTATCAGGAACCTGAGGTGGAACGGTTAGGTATTTAGATAATTCAATAACAGGCGAAGGGAATTCTAAATGGTTTATGTATCGAACAGCAATTCTGCTTACACTTTGAGGAATTAATAAGTTTTTATATAACTTCCATAACCTTGTTGCTTCATTGAAAATTTTGCTCCAGGATGTGTAGGGTTTGAGGCGATTAAAGGTGAAACCATCCACTCGAAATTGTGCTATATTTTTTCCATCAGCTGATTTAAAGAAAAAACCATATAAACCTTTATCATGAGCAGTCTGAGATAATCGGCGTTGGGAGGGGACAAACTCCATTTTTCCCTCGAACAAATCTCTTCGCTCCCTCGTAGGATAAGCCTTACCGATTTTTTCCTCAATTTCAGATAGCTTGTTAGGTGGAATCTCTATTGCAGGTTTTATCCTGAAATCAATGATTGCTTCTGTAATTGGGGCATTTTTAAGATGTACTTTTTCTGCCATTGCAAGTGAATTATAAACGTAACCGTTCACTTGGTGAGAGGATTATCCAAAAAAATGGTGTCCGCAGGGGGTGTACACCCCCTGCGGACACCATTTTTTTGGGTTCTTACCCCCTTCAGGTGGGGGAACTGAACGGTTACTTATAAACTTAGCTTCCTTAAGGCTTTCTTCTGAATTATATTCTATCCGTTTATCGTTACCAATTCCAGGTCGATTCGCCGTAATTTTCCTCTGAAAGTCCATCCCATATCTGAAACCCTCTGAAGATTCTGTCTTTTCGAAATTGAATGTAATTGTTGCGATATTCCAATAATTCTGCTCAGGGAAGCAGGACCCTTTGTAGATAGGTATTTCAACACTCAGTCTTTAGATTACAGGCCCCAGGTGTGGATGATATTTTGAAAGTGCGTAAGGCGTTTCAAATACAGTTTGAGGTAGAGAAGCAGCCGGGGGATTAATGTCTCACACCTCTGCCATACAATTGTTTTGATTCGATTGCGGGAATTTGGTAAAATCGCTCTAATATGTTCGTGAAGTGGAACTACATAGCCGGGAAGGGGATTAGCCCTTCTTTCTTGACGTGTGTAGTTACAAAATAATTATGGTTAGTGCAAAAACAATCTCTCCTTCGGCTGCTGAGATCTCGCTCCAAGATCGGCTCAGTATCATTTTTAGCACGATCTATCAAATCATTGCTTTAGCAACTTTTGCAATTGTTCCATTGCTGGCAATTAACTGGCTGAGGACACCTTTTATCGGAGCGCTCATTGAACATACAATGACTGCCAACGGCGTCCGGCCCAATGTGGTGGAAATGTGGCCGGCGTTTTCACAGGGGATAAATGAGTTCGGCATCCGATTACTGGAGATCAACGGGGAACCCGTTTTGAATGCACAGGAAATGCAAGATGAACTTCAAAAATACGCTGTGGGGGATGTGATCATGATTACAGTGATCGATCTGGATGGTAAGCAAAAAGAAATTGAACTGACGTTACAAAAATTCCCAATTGGCGACCAAATTGCATTCCTGTTTGTTCCTTATTTCATTGGGCTGGTGTATCTGCTTTGCAGCATATGGGTATTTAGCCTTCGCCGAAATGACGCAGCCGGGCGTGCATTTGTGACGTTTGCAACTTCGGTCGCGATAACTTTAGGAACGCTTTTTGATTTGTATACGACTCACCGATTTGTGTATTTATGGACGTTCGCGCTGGCATTGAGTGGGGGTGGAATGTACATCGTCGCGCTGGTTTTTCCTGAGAGTTTTGATTTGGTAAGGCGCTATCCTATCTTGCGCTGGTTACCGGCGGTTCCCGCAATCGCGATTGCCTTAAATGCGCTCCCAACACTCTATAACTTAAATAATCCATTGGCTTATGCCTATACCTGGAACATTGCATATGGTTTCAGTGGACTTGCCGTAGTTATTTTTCTTGTGTTGGCAGTCGTACGCTATCGGACTTCAAATTCGCCCATTACGCGCGAACAATCCCGGATCATCCTCTTCGGTTCACTAGGCTTTGCCCCAGTGGGTATTTACCTGATTTTGTCCTCTCTGTTTCTCGTTCGATTTCAGGCCTGGGTTTTGATTCCCATGATTGCATTTCCAATCACAACAGCATATGCGATTTTGCGCTACCGGCTGCTCAACACCGATTATATATTAAGCCGGGCAACGCTCTATGCGCTTCTTGCTATCATCAGCGTGACCATGTATGTTTTGTTGGTTTGGGGCAGTAGTCTGCTATTGGGGCAGATGGTGATGGCAAATGACCCAGTCATTTTAGGGGCCATGGTATTCATTATCGCATTGGGTTATAACCCGCTCCGGTCGTGGTTAACAACCCGCGTGGATACGCTCTTTTTCCGGGGGCGGGCGATCTATCAAGAGCGCTTGCAGAACTTTAGCCATGATTTGACACGCTCTGTGGAACTCCCACAGATCATATCTATATTGCGCGAATATATTGAACAAAATCTGAGACCATCGCGGGCACATATTTTCCTGCATGATCCACTTTCAGACCAATATATTGCAGCAAATGGCCGCGATAACAAACCAACAACGGACGTGCGCTTTTCCGTGAATGGGGCTTTGGCGCAGGCTTTGTATGAACCCAACCCGGTTTTCTTAGCGGATGCAGAGCGCCTGCCCTCAAACCTGCTCCCTGACCGTGCCAGGCTTGCTCTTCTCGGCGCTCAACTCTTCATAGCCCTTCCGGGAACACGACAATTGACCGGTTGGCTGGCGATGGGGCCCCGGCAAACCGGAGAACCTTACTCCCGGCACGATCTATCTTTTGCTGTTTCACTGAGTGAACAAGCTGCGTTAGCCATCCAACGCGCCCAGGTTGTGTTCGATTTACAACGAAGAGTTCATGAAATGAATGTGCTGGGGCGTGTGGCGCAAGGGGTTAATGTAACTATCAACTTCGATGATATTTTAGAACTGGTGTATGCACAAACTATTCAGGTACTCGATGCACAACAGGTCCGAATTACGCTTTATAACGATGCAACCCGTACGTTTTACCATGTGTTCTATCTGGATAACGACGAACGGTTGACAGAACATGAAAACCGTCCGATTCCAGATGGGCTAGGTCTGGAACAAGATGTTGTACGTGGGCAACGAGGCATTATTACGGAAGATTACCTGCGCGAATGTCGCCACCGGAGTTACATGCCTTCGATACAAGGAATTTATGCCTGGATAGGCGTGCCCCTCAATACCGGGAACACCTCGATTGGGGCAATTAGCCTGGGAAGCAATGATCCATCCGTCACCTATACCCGCGAGCAACAAGAAATTTTACAGGCAATCGCTGATCAGGCTGCCGGAGCAATTGTCAAGACCCAGTTATTAGAAGAATCGCAACGCCGTGCAAAACAACTGGAAATTTTGAACCAGGTCGGACGCAGTTTGACTTCCACGCTGGACCTGGATCCCCTGCTCAGTCAAATTCTAGTCAGTGCGGTGGAAATTCTTCGTTCTGAGGCAGGAAGTTTATTGCTGGTGGATGCGGTAACGGATGAACTTGTCTTCGTTGTCACGACGGGACCAGTAGCCGATGATCTGACTGGGATGCGTCTCCCGCCTGGAACCGGGCTTGTGGGTAAAGCGGTTGAATCTCGGCAACCGATTATTGATAACAATGTTCAACAAAGCAAAGAATGGTTTGAGAAAACTGACGAGAATACCGGTTTCATCACCCGATCCCTCATGGTTGTCCCTATGGAAGTACGTGAACAAGTGATTGGGGTTATTGAGATCATTAACAAAACTGACCGTTCTCCTTTTTCCCCAGATGATCAGCGTCTGCTGTCTGCCTTCACGGCACAAGCTGCAGTTGCTATTCAAAATGCCCGGTTGTTTACCATGACTGACCAGGCTTTGGCCGCCAGAGTAGAAGAGTTATCGGTCATGCAACGCATTGACCGGGAGTTGAATGCCAGCCTTGATCTAAGCCGGGCAATGCACATTACCCTGGACTGGGCCATGCGCCAATCCAAAGCTGGCGCCGGGTTGGTCGCTGTGCTTGAAAAAGAAGGAGAAGAGGAGAAAGAAGATTTAGCGATTCGCGTCATGGCTTCTCAGGGATACACTCCCTATGATTTCAATAGCAAACAAGATTTGGAACGTGTAAAAAACATTTCTGCAATACAAGAAGCTCTTCAAGGAAAAATGCCCTTGCAAAACGATGGCCGGAACGGAACCCACTATCTTCTGATGGGTGGGCAAAGCCAAATGGTTATGCCGATTCGTCGAGAGGAACAAACCATTGGGTTAATCATTTTAGAAAGTGCAGTAACCGACAATTTCGATGACGAAGCCACTGCATTTCTAACCCGCTTAAGTGACCATGCAGCGATTGCAATTTCAAACTCCCAGCTTTTTGCTGAAGTTGAAACGGCGAACGCAGCAAAAAGTGATTTTATTAATTTCGTCTCGCACGAATTAAAGACCCCGATGACATCTATCCAGGGCTATACCGATCTCTTGGCAAAAGGGGCGATTGGCTCCATCAACGAAGCACAGGCCGGATTTCTGGCTACGATCCGCGCAAACGTAAAACGTATGGATCGTCTTGTTTCTGATCTGGCAGATATTTCCCGCATTGAGGCGGGCCGGCTCCGCCTGGATTTTGTTGCTGTCCCGATGCAAGAAGTGGTTGATGAGGTCGTTCGGTCCACAAAAGGGCAGATAGATGAGAAAGCACAAACCTTAATCGTAGATGTCCCTGAAAATCTGCCATCCGTATGGGGGGATCGAACCCGTATTATCCAGGTGCTGACGAATCTCGTCAGCAACGCGCACAAATATACCCCTCATCAGGGCCAAATCTTGTTGCGGGCTGAAAGATCGAAAAATCAATGGGATACGCACAAAGAGGCAGCCCCAGAGGTCATTCATCTTTACGTACAAGATTCTGGAATTGGCATCAAACCGGAAGACCAAAAGCAAATTTTCTCTAAATTCTTCCGGTCAGATGATCCGAAGGCTCGTGAGTCACCAGGTACCGGTTTGGGATTAAACATCACGAAAAATCTGGTGGAACTGCAAGGCGGGCAAATTTGGTTTGAAAGCGAGTTTCGTATAGGAACAACGTTTCACTTTACCATTCCTATTGCAGAAATTATTTAAATGGAGGTAACTACTCAGCCGGGAAGAGGATTAGCCCGAAACCCTTCTCTCATAGCCTGAGCGGTTACGAATTTTTTATCCGCTTCCTGAAAATTATGGCTACTATCTCAACCGTTGGACAATCTTTTGCATTAGACGGACGCGAAGCCTGTATACAAGCGATCGAACAAGCTCGACAAAAGATTTTACACGAAGCCGATCACATCGTCCTGGCGTTTATATTTGCATCTAGAGAATATAACTTACAAAGTGTATTAAGTGGTGCATCTGCACAACTCCGCAATACACCCTTATTTGGGTTTAGTACGGAAGGACAATTAACGGCGAGTGGACAGCATCTTCGCTCCGTAGTCGTTGCATTACTGGCAGGAAGCGACATCTCCGTCCAGGCAAATTGGTGGTCAGACTTTTCTCATGACAGTCGCGCAACGACCCTTCAGATGATTGATCATTTTGGCCTGGGAGATGTAGATCGGGATCACGCTATCTTGTTGATTAGTACAGATGGGGTTCACGGGGATAGTGAAACCTTATGTAAACTCCTTCCTCAAGCGAATTATTTTACAGTGGGTTGTTTAACTGGAGGAAATGATCGCCAGAAACTTGCCTATCAAATAGGGGGAGAGGAAGGAGGCGAACATGGGTTAGGCGCCGTACTCATTCAGGGCAATCTAAAAGCCGGCGTGGGGATTGGTCACGGTTGGCAACCGCTTGGCAAATATTTTTACATCACGCAAGCAGAAGACCTTTGGATACGGAAGTTGGATGGACAGGCAGCTTCTGAGGCATATGCTGAAATTTTTGGTCAAAATCCGAGAGAGTGGGCCTTTCCTCCTCTAAACAGTCTTATTCGCCTCTATCCGCTTGGTTTAGAAGAGGAGGGGGAGGTCCTCACTGTCCGCTCGCCGCTACTTGTCGAGGTGGATGGCAGCTTTCGGATGAACTCGAAAGTAAAAGAAGGGGCAACCGCCCATTTGTTGGTAGGAAGTACAGCAGCGTGCCTCCAGGCAGTTCGAGAAGCGTCCCGGCAAGCGTTGGATTCTTTAGGCAAAGCCCGTCCAATTCTGGCGCTCGTTTTTGCCGATATTGCCTGGAGAATGTTATTTGAAAACCAACCGGGCAGCGAGGTGGCTCCAATCCGGGAAATTATTGGGGCAAACGTCCCCATTTCAGGGGGGTACACGATCGGGCAAATTGTAACGACCCCCTCTGGTACAGAAGTTTTGAACCAGCATATTGAAATTATCTTAATAGGGGCCGTAGATTAAGAGATGACCGAAAAAAAGATGGGTGGGAGTGTACACTCCCACCCATCTTTTTTTCGGTCATCTCTTAATCT
>DATDOR010000363.1:0-3967 GCA_035293165.1 Anaerolineales bacterium
CCCCGCCCGGCGGTGGTCACGAGGAAATGTTTGGCAGTCAGGATCGTGCGGAGGGCGCGGAGAATCTGCGGTTCATCGTCAATCACCAGGATGTGCGGTTGGGCCGTCATAGGGATTCTGTCATCAGCGCGGCGGGCGGGCGTCCGTTCCAATCCAGCGGCAGGTTGAAACAAAACGCAAACCCGTCTGGAAGATTTTCAGCCCAAATCTGCCCGCCGTGCGCTTCCACAATGCCCTTACAAATGGACAGGCCCAGCCCGGTTCCCGTTACCTGGTCGACGTTCGTCGCCCGATGAAATTTATCGAAGATGCGCGGCAGGTGTTCGGCAGGCACGGACGGCCCCTGATTGGTCACGCGCACGGACAGCATCTGGGGCGTCTGCACGCTGGCCCGAATTTGAATTTCCGTGTGCGGGGGTGCATATTTGATACTGTTGCTGATCAGGTTGGTAAAAACGCGCTCAAGCTGGTAATAATCCACCGGGACGAGCGGCAATTCGTCCGGCAGGTCGAGGAGGAGGCGGTGATTTCCCAGCACCCGGTGCATCCGCGCGGCGGCGGCCTCCGCAATTTCGGCCAACACGTTCCACTGCCGGTCGGGTTTCAGCGCGCCCGCCTCGAGCCGGGACATATCCAGCAGGTTGCCCACCAGCTGGTTCAGTTGGTCGGACTCCTCATCCACCACCGTCAGCAGTTCATCCCGCGCGGCGGAGTCATCCCACCCGACTTCCCCGCTCAAAAGACTCGTAACGGAGGCTTTAATCGTTGCCAATGGTGTCCGCAGTTCGTGTGAGACCGAGGAGAGCAAGGCGGATTTCATCCGGTCACTTTCTTCCAAAACCTGTGCGCGCGTTTCCGCCTGCAAAAACGTCGCCCGTTCCAGGGCCAGCGCGGTTTGGGCGACAAACGTTTGGAGCATTTGTTTTTCAGAGGCGTTCAGAGGGTTTTCCCGCCAGAGGTGAAGTTCTCCCAGTAGACGGTAGGCGGTGGAGATGGGGAGGACGATCTCTGGCGGGCTGGCGGGAAACTCCCGATCCGGGGGAAAGAAAGCCGAAGTCGGATTTTCGCCGGGTGGGGTTTCAAGCTGGACGCGCACGAATCCCGCCCGGAAAGTTTCCTGCACCTGGCTCACCAGCACCTGGGTAATTTCCGGCAGACTGTTCACCCCCACGAGCCGGACGCTCAACTCGTACAATCGCGTCGCTTCCAGTTCTCTGGCCTGGGCGGCCTCCAAATTTTTCCGCGCCCGCCCCACCAACTGGCTGGTCAGGACCGCGATCAAAAAGAAGATCGCTAGCCCGATCAAATCCTGCGTGTGTAGCACTGCGAAGGTGTAATACGGGTGGATGAAAAAGTAGTTAAACGTAAGAAAAGCAGAAAAACCCGAAACCAATCCAGGACCTAATCCCCAAAGCGTCGTACTCATCAATACTGGGATTAAATAGACCAACGCTACGGTGGAGGTGCTTAAGAAATCTCGCAGGAAAAAGAGCAGCGCAGTGGCCAGGAGAGTGATGAGAACGGCGAGTGAGTGTTTGAGCAAAGAGGGGACTACTTTCGACACGCGGATAGTGTACCACCGAACAAAAGCTACTTTAGTTGAAACCAGTACCCGGCTCTTTGGGATTTGCCGTGGTTAATGCCAGATTTTGGGGTGTGAGTGGGGTGTACACCCCACTCACACCCCAAAATCTGGGGACCTCCCCGCCGATTCCCAAAGAACCAACCAGTACCCCACCCCCGGCTCGGTGAGGCTATTCTGCTAACATGGTGGATTACACCTTCAATTTTCTCATTTCTGTATCATATAACGGTTCAATTTGCACCGTCCCCTTATGGCGGACGCCAAAATATTCTACTTCTACCTTCGTACCGGATTCGGAATGTTCGATGGGGAGATAACTGTACAGGATGTGTTTGCCGACGGAATACCCGTAGTTCGTACTGGTCACATACCCCACCGCTTTACCCTCCACAAAAACCGGCTCTTTACCGAGTGTCATCGCATCCGGGGAGTCGAATGTCAGACAACACAATTTACGGGAAATCCCCTTTTCTTTGATTTTGAGAAGGGCATCGCGGCCCAGAAAATCGCCCTGGTCCAACCTCACGGCCCAACCCAGCCCTGCTTCATACGGATTCGTCTCGCTGTGGATGTCGCTCCCCAGGGCACGGTAGCCTTTTTCGATGCGGAGCGAGTCGAACGCGCCCATCCCGCCTGCGATCATCCCGTAGGGTTGCCCGGCCTCCCACAGCGCATCCCAAAGGTACAATCCAAATTCGATGGGGGTGTAAATCTCCCAACCCAGTTCGCCCACGTAAGAAATCCGGACCGCCAGGGCAGGGACAACGCCCATCTCGATTTGTTTTGCCGTAAAGTAGGGCAACCCTGCGTTGGACACGTCATCTGTAGTTATAGCGGACAGAATATCCCGCGCTTTTGGCCCCCACAAACCGACTCCGGTATATTTGGACGAAACATCCTCGATATGTACGGAGCCATCACGTGGCGTGTGGCGCATGAGCCAGGCGAGATCGCTCATCCCGGATCCGCCGCCGGTCAACACCCAGAATTTGTCTTCGGCCAGCCGGGTTACGGTCAGGTCGCATTGGATGCCGCCGTTTGAATTCAGCATCGCCGTGTAGGTTACCTTGCCAACCTCGCGGGCGACGCGGTTGGCCGTCAGGTATTCAAGGAAGGCCCCCGCGCCTGGGCCGGTGACTTCAATCTTGACGAACGAACTCAGTTCAACTAACGCCGCCCGCTCCCGTGTAGCCAGGTGTTCCACACCCTGGATGCGTGACCAGTTCCGGGCCGCCCAGTCCCCCTGGGCCACCCACCCTGTCCGGACCGGAATCTGACCGGCGTATTCATCCAACAAACCTGCATTGCTTTCGTACCACTGCGGCCGTTCCCATCCAACGCTTTGGAAGAATTGGCCTCGAAGTTCCTGCAGCCGGACGTGATACGGGGCGAGGCGGACGTTGCGTGGGTTTTCCATTTGCTGCAAGGGATGGATGATGTCATACACTTCGCGGTAATTCTGCGCGCTCCGCAGGTGGACGTATTGCCGGGTGGTATGATGCGCGTGGAAACGGGAGATGTCCATCTCGTGCATGTCCCACTCGGTTGTGCCATGCACCATCCATTCGGCGATGGACTTGCCCGCCCCGCCGCTGTGCGTGACCCAAATGCCCACGCACACCCAAAAACCAGGGACATTCGTCGGCCCCATCATCGGGAAGCCATCGGTCGAAAAGACAAACATGCCGTTCACCTTTTTGACATACTCCCGGCCACGAAGGGTGGGAAACAGGTGGTTGGCGTCTTCGATGGCGATAGCAAAATCCTCCTCACGCCAGGTCCAACAGGCGTCCTTGCCAACCTCATACGGGCTGACGATATGCGGTTCGTGGCGATAGGAACCCGTACACCAGGCCTCTCCCCAGTGCCGGAAATACATGGAGCGATCCTGGTGGCGGACGGAAGGGTAAGCTGTCCAGTGCGTCTCCCCGGCAAATTCGGGCAGGGGTTCGGTGATGCCATAATGATGGGCGCATGCCATCATTGGTAATTTGACACCCACCTTATCCGCAAGGACGGCGCCCCAAATGTTCGTGCAAAGCAAAACCTGTTCACACTCGATGCGCCCCTGGTCGGTGATTACCGCCCGGACATGTGCGTTCTCCAACTCAAAATCGGTTGCCAGGGTTTTCCCGTAAAATGTTGCGCCACCCGACTCGATAGCTTTTTGGGCCAATGCCCCTGCGCACTTCCATGCTTTCCCCACCCCATCATTCGGAAGGTACATCCCACCTTTGATTACAGCGGGGTTGATCATCGGGACTTTTTCCCAAACTTCCTCCGGGCCGAGAATGCAGGTCTCTGTCCCATAGCTGGTGTTAAAGCCATGCCTTCGCAATAGTTCTTGCATCCGCGCATCCGTCTCGGCCACTTCAATCGAGC
>DATDOR010000364.1:0-2593 GCA_035293165.1 Anaerolineales bacterium
AAAATCCTGGCAGCCGGGAATCCTCGTCGTGACGATGGGATGCCCACATGCCGCTGCTTCAAGTAATGAGATGGGCAGCCCCTCCGCATAATGCGAGGGCAGGGTGACGATGTGGCATTGCCCGTAAGTCGCGTTCATATCCGTCTGAAAACCCCACCATTCAATGATCCCTTCGTCATGCCATTGGCGCAACGTTTCGACGGGGATGGACGCCGGGTTGCCGGGATCGGGATCGCCCGCCAGCGCGACGCGCACCGGAACCCGCTCCTTCAGCAGCCGGGCGGCCTCTACCAGCACACCTACCCCCTTGTCCCACAACATCCGCGAGGCCATTAAAATGACGGGAATCCCTTCTGGCTCAGGCTGAGGGGTAAACCGGTCAGGGTCCACGCCCGAACTTTCGATCAACCTCGCCCGCGCAGGGGGAATAAGGCTGTTCGCGAGGAAATAATCCCGGTCGGTGGCATTTTCAAAAATGGCAATCGTATCTGCAGGCCGAAACGCCAGCCGGTACAGCGCGTGCGCGAGCGGACGCAGCACCCGCGCGGTGGTGTCGTTCTCCAAAAACACGTACCCCCGCCCGGTGATGGCATTGACGATCCCTTTCACGCCCGCGCGCCGCGCCGCAAACGATCCGTAAATGACCGGTTTGATCGTGTTGTGATGAACGACGTCGGGCTGTTCTCGCTGGTAAATCGCCGTCAATTGCTGAATGGCCGCCCATTCCCCCCAGGGAGTGAGCGTTTTCCGCCCTACATCCCACTGCACCCACCGGAATCCCATCCCCTCCAATTTCTCCGCAAACGGGCCGGATGGCGACACCATGACCACCTCCCATCCCCGCGCGCGCAGAAACACTCCCAGCGCGCGCCGGAAATTATAAAGATACCATTCGGTGTTGGAGGAAATTAGTATTTTCATTCAGGACAGGGATTACCAGGGTTTAGCCTGAGTAGTTACGAGTAAGTTTAATAATTTGGGTGCAGTAAATTGCAGACTGTACCCGGCTTCGACTTTAGCTCGCCCCGCTGCGCCCATTTTCGCCCGCAATTCCGGGTTGTCACGCAGCGTGGTGAGCGCATTAACCCACTCAGCAGTTGTGGTAGCATGAAAGCCATTGACGCCGTGTTCAATGATCTTTTTGTTTGCCCCAATAGGGGTGGCGATGGCGGGCAGACCACAGGCCATGTATTGGATGAGTTTGTACCCGCATTTGCCGCGTTCGAAGGGTTCATCGGGGAGAGGCATGATGCCGATATCGAAGCGTTGGATTTCGGCGACTTCGGCATCTTCGCTCCAGGGCCGGTTTTCGAGGAGAATACCTGCCAGGGTCACATTCCCCCCGCCAACCTGGGTCAGAACGGCGTTTCCGTTCGCACAGACTTCGGCGAGGGCGGGTTGGATCAGTTGCAGGTAGGGTGCAGTCACCGGTGCGCCGATCCAGCCGATTCTAAGTGGGGTGGACTTCCAGCGAACGCCAGTTCGCCGTCCACCCCACTTTGCAGGCTGGTAACGTTCCACATCCACAACGGAGGGGAGGATTTCGATCTGTTGTGCGCCAGCCTGCCGGGCACGAGCGGCGAGGTATTCACTTCCCGCAACGACAAGGGCTGCGCGTCGCATGACGGCGTCAATTTTCTGGCCTAATATCCAGCGCACAAGCGGGTTGGGGTGCTGGTCATAGCGGTGGAAGACAGCGTCGTCGTAATCGGCGATGATCGGGGCGCGGGGGAAGGCGTTTTCAATCCACGCGGGCAGCCAGGGCAGGCTTTCTTTTTCGAGCCAGATCAAGTCATAGGCACGAGAACCCAGGAGGGCATGGAGCCGATTTAGATAGGACTGGGCTAAAAAGGATAGGCTTTGATGTTTCCCCGCGTAAAGATTTTGTAGATATTCATCTTCCAGGAGAGGACAAACGGTGACTTCAACGCCATATACCTGCAGGTAAGGCAAATATTGGTAGAACCGTACCCGACTGGTGGAGCCGAGGCGGCCGTAGCGAGTGAGAAGGAGAAGTTTCATGCGTTTGGATTTTAATATAATGTATAATTGAGACTATGAAACTCAAACTGGGTTTTCTGGAGGTTTTATGCATAAGTTTTGGGAGTCTATCACAGGGTTCCAGCGTTGGCCCTGGATATTGGCTGGCATCATTGTGTGCGCGGCTTTGTGGACGGGGGTAATACTTAAGCAAGATACTTATGATGACGCTTTCATTATTTTTCGGTATGCCTACAATTTTGCTACGGGGCAAGGGTTTGTTTACAATTTGGGGGCGCGGCATTTAAGCATCACCGGGCCGTTTTACGGGCTGCTCTTAGGGATTTTAGGGCTTTTGGGGCCAGACAGTATCCCGGAAATTGCCGGGAATCTCTCGATGGTTTCGTTGGTTGCGACAGGGATCGCACTGTTCCGATTTGGGGAGCTACATCAGCAGACATTTTGCGGCTTCCTGGCGGGGTTGTTTTTCGTAACCCATCCGTTGTTGATCCATACATTTGGCGGGGAGATGCTCATGCAAGCCGCGCTGATTGCCTGGGCGTTTGTGTATTACAAGGCTGAGGAAACGATTTTGTCGGCTATTTTGTTGGGG
>DATDOR010000365.1:0-3803 GCA_035293165.1 Anaerolineales bacterium
GCCATTTCACTTTGCGCGCGCCGCCGTACTCGGAACGTACTTCGCTGGACAGTTGCTGATCGCCCTATCTATTCCCCTGAGCATCCCGTTTACCCTATGAGACGTAACATCTCAAAAAGTGGGGGGACTTCCGAAGTTTTAAGGGATAGCCGGACGCGGATTACGCAGCAGCCATACCATCATCCCCCCGGTCAATGTACCACTTACCATCCCGACCAGTGGAAAACCCAACCCTTGCCCCAGCACATCAATCATCGCCAGACCAAGAATCCACCCCACCATATTACTCAACCCCCACCACTCTGCTCTCTGGGCATAAGGCCGTAACACAAACCACTGTGGAATCCCCACCGAAATCCCTATCACCGCTCCCGTCACTGTAAACCCTAGATTTTCTCCTGTCCCCAGGCCGATTATCACCATTATCGCGGCGCTCCATCCGGCAATCGTTGCCAAAACCCACCAATGCGCCCAATGCCCAATCGTATTGGCGCCCAGAGGGCGAAACAGAAACCAGTGGTTCACTCCGAAAAACCCCCCAACGAATGACCCTACAATAGCCCAACCCACCAACTGAAGTGGCCCTTGTGTGAGCGGGCCAAGGATAAAACTCAACACCCATAGCACAGACATCCCCACAATCCACGCAACGGTATTTGCCAGCACCCACATCAGCCAAAAAGCCCAACCCAGATATTCGTTCGGTTTCTCTTCCATCAACACCTTCCTGATTTTATGCCGTTGCCATCCCAATCAACAAATCATTCGTCCCGTGCGATCCATCGTCACCCCAACAGCCAGAGAAGCCAGCGCCGCGCCAAATTGCAGCACTGCGGAAGGAACGCCCGCCCAGGCCGCGTTTCCACTGAGTTGCGCCCCGGCAATCGTGTTAACGGTCGCCGTGACAATAAAAGCCGCCGACCCCAGGCTATGTGCGGCAAACAGTGTCGCCGTGATGTTTCGAGCAATGGAAGAATGGTTCATGTTATGAGTTTGGAGAGTAGGGATCGGAGATTAGTAATTGGTGATGAGCAATTCGGTGATCGGCCCACGCCCTTCTGGCTTGCTGTTGATCATCCGGCTGGCCTGCACGCGGTGAATGTTAAAACTGGCATAAAGGGTATCGAAGAAACCGTCCTCGGGGTTTTCGTTGTGTGGATCGGAGTTGCTGAGCATCAGTTTTGCGCCGGTTTGGTGGAGCGACCGGTACAATTTTGCCAGCCGTACCTGTTCAGCATCGTCGAAGGGTTTGACGGCATAGGACGTGAAACTGGAAGTTTTATTAAGCGGGCGGTAAGGCGGGTCGAAGTACACAAATGTCCGGGAATGTACCAATTCCCGGCAGGTTTCGAAATCGCCGAGCAGGATGGTTGCGCGCTGCAAAACTTCGGAGACGGCGTTCAGGTTGTCTTCGTCGCAGATGACGGGATTTTTATACGAGCCATGTGGGACATTAAACGCACCTTTAGAATTGACCCGGAACAGGCCATTATAACAGGTGCGGTTGAGAAAGACGAGTTGGGCCGTGCGTTTGACCGCTTCCTGGCCGGGTTTGTCCGTCTCGAAATCTACCCCATCTCGGGACTCGTTAAAATTCTGGCGTAGTTTGTAGTAAAAAGCCCGCTGATCTTCGGGAGGAAGCTGGTAATACTCGGTTTGGATGCCTCTCAATGTTTTGACCACGGCGTCGCATCGGGCTTTGAGCGTCCGGTAGGCAAGGATCAATTCCTCGTTCCCGTCCAGAATGATCAACTCCGGGACAGAGTAATGTTTGACAATGTGAAAGAAAACCGCTCCACTGCCAATAAATGGCTCAACATAGCGGGTAATCTTGCCGCGTTCTAATTCTTGAGGCAGGCGGCAGGTGATGGAGTTCAGCAGTTGGGTTTTGCCGCCTGCCCATTTCAGAAAGGGTTTTGCGATGGGGTGACCGTTTTTCTTTTGAGTAATTTCGTACATAGCCTTCTTATTCTTAAGAACGAAGAAGGGAATATCCGCGAACACCAGTCTCCATTATAATGGGGAATATTTATTAACACCTAAGTAATTTTTCCAATTCCATGACCAAACGAAAAAACAACATCCTCCCCCTTCCTCTTGACCAGGGCCGGCTTTACCTGGGCTGGGTTGAATTGTTATATGAAATCATCCGGCAATTTGCTTCAACGCTCGACCTGGACGAAGTGCTCGGCACGGTGCTCAACATGACGGTGCAGTCCGTCGGAGCAAACGAAGGCAGCATCTTTTTATTGGACAATGCGGGCTGGGTCAAGCGCAGCATCCTCGCGCGCGGCAATGTGCCCCCGGAGGTGAAATTCCCAACACTGGTAACTGTAATGAGCAAGGGCTTTGCCGGATGGGTGTACCAAAACCGGCGGGCAGACATCATCCACGATACGAAAAACGACCCGCGCTGGGTTCCTCTTTCGGATGACACGCTCGCCAGCCGGTCGGTGATCGGCGTGCCCCTTATTCGGCGGGAGATGATCATGGGGATCCTGACATTGACCCATCCCAAGCCGAATGTGTTTACGAATTGGCACCTGGAACTGCTCAATGCCATTGCCCGACAGGCAGCTTCCGCCATTGAAAATGCCCAATTGTATACACAAGCGAATCATGAACGGCAGATGATGCAAGCCATCCTCGGCGCAGTACAGGTAGCGATCATCGTCGCCGATTTGCGCGACCGGGTGATCTTTTGGAACACGGCCGCCCAGCAGAGCCTGGGAATCTCCGAAAACGCACGCAATAAGCCCGTGAAAAATGTCCTCACCGAAACGCGGTTACTAGGCTTTTATCAAACCGCTGAAGGCGAGCGGCGCTTTAAACAGATTGCCTTCGACGACGGGCGATTTTTTGAGTGCTCTTTGGTGCGGATGGCTAATATTGGTAAGGTGCTTGCTATGCACGACATTACCACCTTCAAAACCCTCGACGCGCTCAAAAGTGAATTTGTCTCCCACGTTTCCCACGATCTAAAAAATCCGCTGATGCTGATTACCGGATACGCAGCGATGTTGGAAGAAGACTCGCAAGGCGATTCATCTGACCACGCCAGAGCTATTATCCAGACAGGAGAGCGGATGCGCGATTTTATTGACGACTTGCTTGATTTGAGCCGGATAGAGATGGGAATCGAAGCTGAATTCAAACCCATTGATATGAATGGCGTGATGCTGGCTTCGGTGACCAATATGCAGGCATTGGCTATTCAGAATGGAGTCCGTCTGGTTACAGAGCCATCGGAAGGGGAGTTGATGGTCAACGGTTCACCCATCCGGCTGGGGCAGGCAATCTCGAATCTTGTAGGGAATGCGATCAAATTTACCCCAGTGGAAGGAGTAGTCACTATCTCCACGGGCGTGGAGGATGGATTGGGCGTGGTGCGAATCTCTGACACAGGACCAGGAATCCCCCCTGTTTTGCAGGGGAAACTATTCCAGAAGTTTTCCAAGCTCGGGCAGGACGCCACCCGCGAGGGGGAAGGACACGGCCTGGGATTGGCAATTGTCCGGTCGGTCGTAGAGGCGCACGGTGGGCGTGTATGGGTTGAGTCGCGTGAGGGAGAGGGGAGTATTTTTGCTTTTGGTGTGCCGGTGTATCAGGAAAGCTGAGATTCGGAATTATCGCCATATCTCAAATGCCAGCCCTTTCGCCTTCGGCCTCCTCTGCGCGCGGGCATGGAGCAGCATCCGGCGGCCCTCCTCGCTGCGGGTGAAGACCAAATGTCCCCCACCTACAAACCGGTTCCAATATTGGGCAAAGTTCTCTGCCCGATCTTTATTCGTTGCCAGGATTTT
>DATDOR010000366.1:0-2993 GCA_035293165.1 Anaerolineales bacterium
AAGGAGGCATGAAAACAGTGGTTGTGCAAAAAAAGCTTGCCATGATCTTTGACGAAGATTTTCTAACCCGGCCATGATCAGCGCGCCCGCCATGACGACGATAACCACGACGACTCCAAATGGGCTTACTGCGCTCAAGGCCAGTGCTGCGATGGCGATCAGGCCACCCCACGCGGCGTGGGGAGCAATCTCGGATCGGGCTGGGGTGGGTGTCAGCAGCCAGAGTATGATTGCCAATCCGAGGGGGAAGTGGGGATTGTCATAAATGGAGAGAAAAGGATAAGTCTCAGCGACCCAGAAATCGGCGGTAAATGTCCCGGCCGGGATCAGCATCCAGCCGATACCGCTTCCAAAGGCAGCCAGCGTAAAGGCGACGCGGCGTGGGCGTGTTTCCGAGAGCGTATTCTCAAAAAAACGGAACAATGAAATGAGTAAGAGCAGGCCAGCCAGAATACGCGCGAGTGAAAAAACGAGCGGAAAAGACAAACCTGTAAACCTGGCAAGATGGCCCAGAAGGAGGTAAAACAAATTCATGTAAGCTCCTTGACCGGAATCAGCAGTGTAAGGCAGGGTGAAACGCCAGTCGCCGCGATAGCCCTGGTACATTTTTGCCAGATAGGTGTGGCCATCAATGGGGTTGAGGAGAACGCCATCGAAAACGAATTGGTCTCCCCCAGCCCTCACAGCTAACGCAAACGGCAGGATGTTGAGGAATAGAACAAGGAAGGCGATGCTTAGAAAGAACGAGCGGTCTTTGCGCGGCATGGCTGTATTTTACTCAGGTTTGTTGATTTGGTGATTTGTCTCCCTTGCCTTCTCGCGCAACCGCCTCTATAATCCTGCCTATGAGCCGTGCTTTTAATTTATTCCGTTTGCAACAGGTTGACACACAATTTGATCTGGCAAACAAACGTCTGCGTGAGATTGAAGCGATTTTGAATGATGATGCAGCCTTACGGAAAGCGCAGGAAGCGGTAGCAGCAACGACAAAACAACTCGATGGGGCAAAAAAAGAACTGCGCAGAGCAGAGGAAAACACCAAAGCCCAACGCTTAAAAATAAAAAATACCAATGAAAAATTATACGGGGGAAAAATTCGCAACCCGAAAGAACTTCAAGATTTACAAATGGAAAGCGAGGCATTGAGCCGGTATTTAGAGGTTTTAGAAGAGCGACAATTAGAAGCGATGTTAGCGGTTGACGAGTTCGATGCGGTTTATCAATCTGCTGAACAACAGTTGCAGGAGGTACGCGCGCGCCAGATTGAATCTCATGCGGCATTGAATGGGGAAAAAAGCCAGCTAACCAGTCAGGTAAAGCAGTTGTACTTCGAGCGGCAAATGGTTGCCAAACCCATTGATCCTGACGATTTATCCCAATATGATAACCTCCGTAAACGCCGGGTGGGGATTGCAGTTGCAAAAGTAGCCGATAAATCGTGTTCAGCCTGTGGAACGCTGTTAAACACATCTCTTTTTCAAACCGCATTGTCCCCGGTGGATTTGACACATTGTGACAATTGCGGTCGAATTTTATATGCTGGGTAAATGTCATGTTGAGATTTTTAAGGAATTTTGAACCCTTCTCTTTTTGGCTCGGATTTTTGGTTGCCAGCCTGTTTTGGTGGATGATGAGGCGTTTTGCGCCTGTGTTTCGGGAATTTAGGAAGAATATTGCCGAGCAAGCCAGCTCAGCGCGGGAAAGTGCAAAAGCTGGAGTGGAATTCCATTATCGCAACGATTTAATCCACATCACACAAACAATGCACCTGGCTGCACCTTTATTTTCGCTAAACGAAATCTTGATTCCTCCGCGCTTGATGGCAACGCCCCCATTACCACCTACAGATAGTGAAACGGATGCTCAGGGTAAGTTGTTTGCAGATATCACGATGCAGGCTATTCCTTATTTACCCGATTGGCCTGAACTTTCGGCTGCCTTTAATGCCCCAACTTACTCATTATCCGAGGCGGCCGCAAAGGGCACTAATCTCATTCTGATTGGTCACGCGGGAAGTGGGAAAACCGTGGCGCTGGCTCATCTGGCTGGCCAAATGGCAAGAAATGATCTGGCATTGGGAGAGGAACTGAGCACCCGTTTGCCTGTGTTGGTTCACTTTGGGGATTTGCCCACTGCTGAATTAGAAGCTGACCAGCCAGTTAATGCCATCCATACAGCCCTGAACCCTAGAATGTCATCTCGAACCAATGCAAAGTTAACCAACCTGCTTGAGAATTCTTTCACTCAGGGGCGGGTATTGTTGATGGTTGACGGAATGGATGAACTGGAACAGGATGAATTCCTTCGAGCAGCCAGGTTTGTGGAAATGGTCCTGAATCTTTTCCCTGGAACTCAGGTGATCGCAACAGCATCGCCATTTTATTATGATGGGTTAGCACAATTGGGACTGATTCCAGTCGCGCTCGCAGCCTGGAACAACCAACAACGTTCAGATTTTGTGAAACTTTGGGGTGAAAGGTGGTCTCAACATATCTTACCCACGGTTTGGAATGTCTCTGCAAATGGGAAAGAGGATACGCCCCCGTTGGAAATTGAAGCCGCCATCCTCAACAACTGGATCATGGTGGAAAATCTCGCCGGATCACCACTAGAAATGACTCTCAAAGTATGGGCTGCCTATGCAGGAGATGCCCGAGGCCCGGCAAATGTAAATGCCTTTGAAGCTTATTTTCGCAGAATGACCGTCAATATCCGGGATGCCGGCACAGCCCTCGAACGTGTTGCCTTGCAAATGTCGCTCAAAACAATACCTTTCCCAACACAACGGTCAGCCATCCGGTGGTCGCGGGGGATTACATTGGAGGACGTAGAGGATATCACCATCCCTACCTCAGAAATAGAAGAGGAAATAATAGAAGACAGCGATATAAAATCAGATTCTGTAAGCCGGCAGGCCATTCCCAATCTGATCAACAGTGGAATCCTGGTCAACCGGGCTGACACCCGGGTTGGATTTGTTCACCCCTCCATTG
>DATDOR010000367.1:0-6547 GCA_035293165.1 Anaerolineales bacterium
CAAATCCTGCCTCTACATTAAAAAACTCGACAACATTAATATGGATGTTCTCCACGAGCTGGTCAAACACTCGGTCGAACACATGGCCGAAACGAATGTTTTAGAAGAGAAATAAGCGATATTCGGCATATTTCCCGCTAAAAACGGAAGAGCCAGAAAACAATGAAACCCATCCTCCTCCTCCACGGCCCCAACCTCAACCTCCTCGGTACGCGCGAACCCGAAATCTACGGTAGCCTCACTCTGGACGACATCAACACTCGCATCATCGAAGCCGGGCGCGAACATGGTGTGGAAGTCCGCCCATACCAGTCCAACAGCGAAGGCACGCTCATTGACGCCTTGCAAGACGCCCGCGCCTGGGCTTCTGGCGTCATCTTCAACCCCGGCGGCTACACGCATACCTCCGTTGCCATCCGAGATGCCATCGCCGCTATTGGCATCCCCGTCATCGAAGTCCACCTCTCCAACGTCTACGCCCGCGAAGAATTCCGCCACAAATCGCTACTCGCCCCCGTTTGCAAAGGGAAAATCACCGGTTTTGGTTGGCGATCCTACTGGCTGGGCCTGCTCGCGTTGGTGAAATTACTCGAAGAATAGACAAATAAAAAAGACCGCCGGGTATCCGGCGGTCTTTTTTATTAACCACTATCCATTGACCATCATTTCTCGCCGTAGCCTTCCAGCGTGCGGGAGAAAATATCCTCAAGTGCATCATCGCCCTTCTTCGATTTCTTTCCTCCCTTTGCCACATTGCTATCTCCACGTGAACGCTCCATGGCCTCACGCAGCGCCATCTCCATCGCCGTGGGCACAGGCAAATCATCGTCAACCTCTTTCAACGCATCTTGAACAGTGGGAAGCGATTCAGCCGGCTCGGGTTTTTCGATCAAAGCCTTCATACTCAGCTTGATCTGCTTCTTCTGCCTGTTGACAGCCAACACTTTCGCGGTAACTTCTTCACCCACTGACACAACCTCATGCGGGTTACGGACAAACTTGTTCGCCATCTCGCTTACATGAACCATCCCCGGCCGCTCAGCGCCAATCTCAACGAACGCACCAAATTTCTCGATGCGGGAAATGGTTCCAGAGACAACCATTCCCTTTTTCAGTTCGCGCCAATCATATTTCAGCGGCTCGATCATGGTCAGTTCAATGTGTTCACGGTTGGGATCAGCGCGCAGGACCCACACATCAATTTCCTGACCAACATCTAATGCCTCCTCTACTCGATTTAACGGTTCTTCCTGAATGCGCGCAAGATGTACAAACCCAGGTTTGTCTTGTCCAACATCTATAATGGCACCCCCTAAAGCGACTTTTGCTACTTTTCCTTTCAAATGAGTCTTGCGTTTTAACTCAATTTTGCTTTCAGTTGCTTCACTGGTATCTGTCGCCGCAGTTTCCTCAGCAGCCTCCTCCAATACATCTTCTACCTCATCAGTGGTGTCAATGACCTCTGTTTCCATTTTCGTTCTCCTACACAAGGGGTTTCGGGCAACGGGCGATTATAACGCCCGAAAAGGGATATGTCAAAGAAAACTTTGAGAAATTTTTCACCAAAAAACTTTTCCTCTTATTCCTTTAAGGCTTCTAAAACTTCTAATAATCGCGGACGCCAATCCATCTCAGACGAACGCAGAATCCGAACCGCATTCTTGCTCACGCGTAAGTCGGGGGCCGCATACTGGATCGCGCGGGGCGGCGCGTCTTCGGGCAGGGCGGGGTACTTCAACACGATCTGGTTCCCCTCCGAAAACACTGAAATCAGTCCGGCCTGCTCTGCTAGCAGCTTCACCTTTAGCTGGTAAAGCAATTCCTCCACCTCTCCCGGGGGCAGACCAAACCGGTCGGCAAACTCTCCCAGCAATACATCCACCTGCTCGAAATTACGAATCTCAGCCAGACGGCGGTACAGCCTCAGCCGCGCATCCCGGTCGCTGATATACTCCTTCGGAATGGTCGCAGAAAGCGGCAGGTCTACGTTCACCATTGGACGGGGTGCGTACACCGCCGCGAGATCGGCAAGCGTTGGGGGCACAGCCTTGTTCCCGGTGAGTTTACGCTGCTGCTTGACCGCTTGTGCGAGTAAACGGGTGTAAAGGTGAAATCCGACTGCTGCAATATGCCCGTGTTGGCGTGTGCCCAACAATTCCCCCGCCCCACGCAATTCTAGATCACGCATCGCAATCGAAAACCCCGCGCCAAGTTGTGAATTCTCCGCCAGCGTTTCCAGCCGGGCACGGCCTTCTTCGGTTGGAGGTTTCTTCCGGTGTTTGAAGAAGTAGGCATACGCCTGGTTTGTGCTGCGCCCCACCCGCCCGCGTAGTTGGTAAAGCTGCGCCAGGCCGAACGTGTCCGCCCGGTCAATGATCAGCGTATTCGCGTTCGGGATGTCCAGTCCGGATTCGATAATCGAAGTCGAAAGCAGCACATCCACCTCCCCTGCGGAAAACTCCTCCATCCGCTTAGAGAGTTCCTTCTCCGGCATCTGTCCGTGCGCCACACCAATGCGCGCTTCGGGGATCAGGTTGAGCAAATGGTTCTTCATCCCGTAAATGGTCTGTACCCGGTTGTGGACGAAGAACGCCTGCCCGCCGCGTTCCAGTTCGCGCAAAATTGCCTGCCGGATCAGGATTTGGTCATACGGGCCAACGTGGGTGACGATGGGTAACCGCTCCTCCGGCGGGGTGTTAATCGTGGAAATGTCGCGCACCCCCGTCAAAGCCATATACAGCGTCCGGGGGATGGGGGTGGCCGTCATCGTCAGCACGTCCACTTCTGTCCGCATTTTTTTTAGTGTCTCTTTGTGCGTGACGCCAAACCGCTGTTCCTCATCAATGATTAAGAGTCCCAAATCGGCAAATTCCACATCGCCGGAGAGCAGGCGGTGCGTGCCGATGATGATGTCAATCTCCCCCAGCGCGAGCCGGAACAGGATTTCGCGCTGTTCGGCGTCGGTGCGAAAGCGCGAAAGCATTTCGACGGTGATGGGAAAAGGGGCCAGCCGCTCGCGGAAGGTGTGGTAATGTTGTTGGGCCAGCACAGTGGTGGGGACTAGCATCGCCGCCTGTTTGCCGTCATAGACCGCTTTGAACGCCGCGCGCAGGGCAACTTCCGTCTTTCCATACCCTACATCCCCGCAAACCAGGCGATCCATCGGGCGGGAGGCTTCCATGTCGTGTCTCACTTCGTCAATTACGCGTCGTTGGTCTTCTGTCTCGATATAAGGGAAACTGGCTTCGAGTTCGTGATGCCACTCCACGTCGGCGCTGAAGGCGTGACCGATAATCGTCTGGCGTTGGGCGTACAGGTCGAGCAAATCTTCTGCGACGGCAGCGACGGCTTCTTCAACGCGGTCGCGGGCGTTTTTCCAGGCAGCGGTGCCCAGCTTGGTCAGGGAGGGGTCTCGCCCGTCCGGGCCAATGTAGCGGGTGAGCCGGTCGGCCTGGTGAACGGGGACGAACAACTGATCGCCATCATCGTACTCGACCGCCAGATACTCCCGTTCCAGACCGTCAATTACCCGATGCACCAACCCCAAAAACCGTCCGATGCCATGATCCACGTGGACAACCCAATCGCCAGTTTTCAGGTCGGCATACACTGCTTCGGGGGTGTCATATACGGCTTGCTGGCGTTTGCGGGGCTGGGCGCGCCGCCATCCAAATATCTCGCCGTCGGTGAGCAGGTGGATACGGTTTTCACCCGGCAGGGCGAGGAGGAAGCCTTCGGACAGCGCACCTTGAAGGAAGATAGGGGGAGCGGTGAAGGTGTGGTGGGAGGTCTGTTCGCGCCAGAGTTCCTGAAGACGGGTGGATTGGCGCGAAATGAGGATGCAGGTGTCGCCGCGATTCAGTTGAACCTGGACATGGTCGAGAACGGCTTTGATGCGTCCACCGAAGCGCGGGTTGGGCGTAAACGTTCGGGCAAGGTCAGATTTGTGGATGTCACTGGCAGTGCGGTTACTAACCGGGCCGAGTTGCAGGGAACGTTTGTAGGTCAGAGCGTCGTAGAGTTCGGTCCAGGGGGTGTAAGGAGTCGGGAAGGTTTCGGGCAGGGTGTTGTTGGCAATGGATTGGCGGCGGAGTTCAACGGCCTGGGTTTCGATTTCGTAGGTGACTTGTTCAATGGCTTCGAGGTCATCGAGCAGAATGAGGGATTTGTCGGGGAGGTAGTCAAGGAGAGAGGCAGGGACGTGGAGGAGGGGGAGGTCAAACTCGGTGTGGGAAAAATTGTTAATTGTTAATTGTTGATTGTTATCGGTTATTGGGTGACTCACTGACTGGCTGAGGCGCTGAGTCGCTGGAATGATGTACTCCCGGGCGGGGGTGAGGAGGATGCGTTCGACTTTGTCAGTTGTGCGTTGGGTGGCGGGGTCGAAGAGGCGGAGGGTGTCAATTTCGTCTCCGAAGAAGTCGAGGCGGACGGGGTTCGATTCGGCAGGAGGCCAGACATCGAGCAGGCCGCCGCGCCGGGCGAATTGTCCGGGGACGATGACAGTTTCGACGAGTTCGTAGCCCATCTCGACCCAGGTGCGGGAGAGGGTGTTAGGTTGGACGACTTGTCCGGGTTTTAGCGTGCGCGCGTTTTTCAGGAAGTCGCGCCGGGGGAGGGTGCGGGTCATGAGGGCGCGCACAGTGGCGATGATGATGGGGGCGCCGTCTCCCCCATCTCGGGTTTGGCCGCGAATCCCTTCCCAGATTTGCCGCCGTTCTTCTGCCCGGCTGATTTTCGGGGCCTGATTACCGGTTACTGGTAACGGATTACCACTTACTGATCTCGCGCCAGGAATGTGGTAGGAGGCGAGTTGGGTGAGGACGTGGAGACGTTCGCGGCGGGTGGTTTCGCTCCAGAGGATGCGCTCGTAGAAGAGCGGGGTGGGTTCGGGGAAGTGGAGGCGAGGGGCATCGGGTGCCCACAAGGAGAGTTCGTCAAGCAGGGTGAGGGCATGGTTGGCACGGTCGGTGATGAGGAGGATAGGGACGTTGAGTTCGGCATGCAGGGCGGCTAGCGCGGCAAGACGCGCCGGGCGGGGAAGTGCCAGGTTGGGGACATCCTGGTATTCCTGTACCAACGAGAGCAGGCGTTGGAGGGGGGACGATTCAGCGAGGGGGCGAGTAAGCGATGCAGCGAGAGGCATATTGGTAATTGGGTAATTGGGTAATTGAAGATAATTACTCAATTACTGGCGACCGTTCCATTAAATCGATTCATGGCAATTTCCAGCCCTTCTGTGACAAAGGTGAGGACGGCGTCGGTGGCGTCGGTGAGGACGGGGGCGAGGCGGGTTTGTTCGTCGTAGGTGAAATCCTGGAGGAGGTAGTCAGGCGGGGGGATACGTCCGGACGGGCGGCCAATGCCCAGGCGGATGCGGGGGAAGTTTTCATGGCCGAGCCGTTGGATGATGGATTTCATGCCTTTTGCCCCGCTGGAGCCGCCTTTGGGCCGGATGCGGATTTGCCCGAGGGGGAGGTCCATATCGTCAAAGGCAACGATCAGGTTTTCATCGGGAATTTTATAGAAGTTGAGCAGGGAGACAACCGCCTGCCCGGATTCGTTCATATAGGTTTGGGGTTTGACGAGGATGAGTTTGTGCCCCTGGTAGCGGGCGTCGGTGATGAGGGCTTTGTGCTGGGCGCGGGTGAAGGTGATGCCCAGGCGTTCAGCGAGGCGCTCTACCATCATGAATCCAACGTTATGCCGGGTGTTGGCATATTCCCGCCCGGGGTTGCCGAGACCGACGATGAGGAAGGTTTGGAAGGTGGTGCGTCGGATGGGTTCGACGATAAAAGAAGGTTCTTCAGCGGGTGTAGAGGTTTCGGGTTTGGCAGGCTGGCTGCCAAGCACGCTGTTGATCAGGCTGCTGATGTTGGGACGTTTGGGATTCTGGGTCATTTTCGTCTTTTATCTTCTTCTTCTGCGGAGGGAGCTGTACATACCAAGTAATAGAAAGGCGGCTAATGTACCTGCCGCGCCCCGGAGGAGGCTATCACTGATTTGTTGGGGGACGATTTCGGCGGGGTTGCGCGGGAGAGAGGTCACGGTGGGAGCAGGAGGGGTTCCGGTTGGAGTCGGCGTGATGGTGAGGGTGTCAGGAGGAGTAAAGGTCCGGGTCTGATCGGTGGTTGGGGCGCTCGTTGGGGTGAGGGAGGGGGTTGGGGTACTGGTTTCGATCAGGGTGTAGTTGCGGACGCGGACACCGCGCACGACAGTTTCCATTTGACTGGCATCTATCAGGGTAACAAGCAAACGCAGGTCATACGTGCCGTCGGTGATGGCGAAGGTATCCCAGGTGGCAAGGGCGCCGCTTTGGATGGGGTTGAAACTTTCCTCGATCAGGAACCATGTACCCGTTGTGTCGCCAGTGTAAGCGAATGTGAGTTCGTAGTAGAAAAATCCAGGGACGCCCGATGCCCCGGAGATGGACACTTGCCCTTGCACGGCGTCCCCGCCGGATGGGGAGGTGATCTGCGGTTGGGGAGGAGGGGTGGGGGTGGCGGTGTGCGTCGCAGTGGAAGTTGGCGTGGGGGTGTCAATCTCC
>DATDOR010000368.1:0-5210 GCA_035293165.1 Anaerolineales bacterium
CCTAAAATGTACGATAAAACATGAATGTTGAACTCCCGCCCAAGAACTGAAGCCGCCATGACAGCCTCACGGAGTTGCGGTGACAACCGGTCAATCTGTGCCGTGAGAATCGCTTGAATGCTGGCGGGCAAATCGTGGTGAGGCAGGTTTTGAACCGCCCAGAGGAATTTGTCTGCACGCTTCAGACGTTGCAACAACCCGTTCTCTTGAAAATAATACAAAATTTGTTCGGCAAAGTAAGGATTCCCCCGTGTTTTTTCCACCAAAACCTCTAGCAAATCATCATCTACCGAGTCATCCAGAATATCTTTCGCCAACCGGCGAATAATATCTGAGGGTAATTCCTCGAGTTCAATCTGGAGAATGGGGGTACCTGGTGCAACCTTGAAAGAAGGAAGTGACCCATCCTCTTCATACCGTGTCGTGATTAAGATAAAAATTGGATAGCTGCTTGTATGGTACGTTAGAAAATTGAGCATTTCTTGCGAGGCTTCATCCAAACGGTGAGCATCTTCCAACTCAAGAACGACTGGGCGTAACCGGCTTTCAGCCAGGATTAAAGATTTGATCGCTAGCAGAGAATTTTGAGAACGACCTTGCCCGTCTAACTGTTCATAAAGAGAGTCCGTCCAGCGTAATCCAACCAAGGCCCCTAATAATGATTTCTTTTGAAGAATTGTCGTACCCAATAAGCTTAGAGAAGGTCCGCCAACCATCCTTTTTCCATTCTGACCAAGTTCCAGTAATTGGTTGGCCAATTGCTCCAATTGCAATTCAAACGCAGCCAGATTGGAAAAATGAGTCGCGTCGGGAAGCTGGCGAAAATACTGCTTGAGCAAATGTACAAACGGGCTGAAGGGTTGGCGCAATACGCGATCGTTTTGTGCCGTCATCCAGGTAACTCTTTTAGGTAAAGCCTGGCGCAACGCGTGCGTTAACCGAGACTTACCCATTCCAGGCTCGCCATACACAATCGCAACGCCTGCAAAATATCCTTCAAAAATTGACTTTGCCGCGTCGAGTAATTGTTGCAATTCGGCTTCTCGCCCTACCATCGGGAGCTTAAAAATTTTCTCGTAGACTGGGCGCGTCCCTAAAAGTTGATAAGTGGGCACAGGATGGGTAAACCCCTTGTACGCAAAATCTCCTACAGGACGAAATAGAAACTCTAATTCCTGGCTCACAATCTCAGAAACAAAGACCTGTCCCCAATCGGCCTGGTTCATCAACCGGGCTGCAAAATTGACCGTCAACCCCAACAAACTATATTTCCCACGATACGGCGTCCCAGTCAGCCCACTATATACTGGCCCAAATGTAATTCCGCTTCGCCACTTGATGTGCGCCAGCCCTTCCTCGGAAAGACGCTCACGAAAATTCAAGACAAAATTGAGGGCGCGTTTGGCATCATTTTCATGCGCGATGGGCGCGCCAAAATAGAATAGCAAGACCCCACCTTTATCTCCGAAATCAATCTCACTAAAATGCCCATCTAACCGGTCGGCAGCCCAAATCGATCTGGAGACGAATTCATTCAACACTTTGAATTCCAAATGGCTCTCAAATTGGATAAAAACAATCGCAGCATTACGGAACTCGCCCGGCAAAGGTGTTTCCAACAAACGGGGCGGGAAAAATCGAGCCGCAATACGAACAAGCTGGTTAGGTGTCTGGGGAACAGATTTCCTACCCCGGCTGGGGGTTGGGACATCTCTCCCAGGCACATTCTCTTCCAGGCAACTGTACCCCTCTCCAATTGGGATCAGCCGGACTCCTTGTTTGTACAGGATCATGCTTAAACGCCCGTCCACGACCACCTGCCCCCCGCTGGCTTTCCCCTCTGCTTTGCCACAACCCTCAATCGCCACCCCGCGAAAAAAATACGCCAGCCGTGCTCCCGGCCCCACAATGCCCCATTCCACCTCCCCTACAGACATCCCCACACGCCCTTCCAATGGAAACGCGCCTAAAGGTGTGTGCTGATTGCTTTGGCTCGAAATCGTCTGCCGGATGATCTCCGCTGCATGAACAGCTTTCAAAGGAACTTCGTCGTTATGCCAGGGGAAAACCGCGGTAAACGCATCACCCGCAAACCCGGTAATAAACCCATCATGCGTATAAACCGCATGAATCACGGGCTCAAACAAGCGATTCAAATTTGTTGATAGGATTTCTGCCCCCCGCTTGCCATGGATCAGCATGGTCTGCGTAAGCGCGGTGGACCCCGAAATATCCATGAACAAGGTGACAGCTTTTAATGTTCCCGACATTTGCCCCTCTTTGAACCGGTCATGGATGAAATGAGGAATTAGGTTGTGAATGACTGCCATCGAAACAATGTTGCGGCCCAGATAATTGACACTATTCCAGTGTATTTATTCTTGAGAGCCTGATACAGATGAATATCATCACTACTCAGCCGGCAAGGGGATTAGCCCGAAAAAAGGTGTGCGTGGGGGTGTACACCCCCACGCACACCTTTTTTTCGGGTGTTCATACTACTGTTGACCAAAACACTTCAAACAGGCGTTCGAGTAAAAAAGGCGGAGATTTTTGCCTGTCCGGTTCAGCAGGCGACAGGCAAAAACCCCAATGCAGCCAGCGCCGACTTCCGCTCCTGCACCGCCGCCTGGATCAACGCGCGGATTTCGGGCCGTTCCGCTTCGTCGAGGGTGTAAATCTTGACATGCCGCAGGCGATTCCCCTCGCCGGCCAGCAGCCCGGAAGGGTCAGGGAGCGCGCCGCCGTAGTAAAACCCCAGGCGGACGTATTTCTCCATCGGGCAGATGTAGCCGAAGATTGCGTTCCGTTTGCCGGAGCCGGGGCCAGGACTCTGGCCGAGGGCGTACTCGGCGTGGTTTTCTTTGGGTTTGGGGATTGCGGAAACAGCGTTTCCGTCGGTTGCGTCCGGGTACACGGCCTCGACCAGGCCGCGCAGATGGTAGGCGATTGTCGCCATGCGGTGCGCGATGGGGACGGGGAGCAGGGGGAAGAGGTCTTCGAAGGTGCCGTGGGAGGGGTTGGTGTGCATATTGCCTTGCTTTTGCGAAAATTCTATTGTAGTATATCTTCAATTGCAATTATCCAACCACTCTTTTCTTTTCAAAAGGGATATGAAAATGGCAGACACAAAAATAGCAAGCGATGGGTTACCAGCTTTGGTTATAAAGCAACATTCTCTTGAAAAATTATTTTACTTTCAGCGGTACATTTACCAATTTACAACTGCTCTCAAATCTAAGTTTGAAGAACGGAATTATATTGATTTGTTTAGCGGAACCGGTCTATGTTTAGTAAGAGAAACAAACGAAGAAGCTAATGGATCCGCTCTGCTTGCTTTAACAACAGTAGCCCCATTTAGCAACTATTACTTTATTGATCTGTATCAGGAGCATCTAACCTCTTTAGAGAGTCGTGCCAATGCTGTTGCTTCTGCTCAATTTTTGCGAAAGCTTTTTTTTCAGGGAGACTGCAATAAAAAGGTTTATGATGTTTTGAAACATATAAACAAGAAGTATAGTGTAAACCTAGCAATTCTTGATGGGTTTGGAATTGAGTGTCATTGGTCAACCATTGAATCTCTCTCAAGCTGTCAACGCATGGATCTAATAATCTTGTTTCCCCAAGGGATGAATATTAATCGAAACCTGAAATTTTGGGTTGAGTCCGAATCGAATTCTTTAGATTTATTCTTTGGCGCCAATGGATGGCGGAAGATTTATGAACAAGAACATGGCCGTGCAAACCAATGTATTCGTCCATTTTTAGATTTGTATCAAAGCAATCTTCGGAAATTGGGTTATGGGGGTGAAAATCAGGTCCGAGAACAACTTATTCGCAGTCAGGGCGGACAAAAGCTTTATTACCTGATATTTGCCTCACGTAATCCTTTGGGTGAAAAGTTTTGGAAACAAGCAACTGATAAAACCCTGGGCGGACAACGCAAATTAAAAGGATTCTAAACCAAACAATTACAATCCGCATTACACAATGCCAACGCCCGCCTCACCGAATGGGTCTCCTTGCATAAACTCATCCGCGCCTGGGGAAATTCTCGTCGGATAATGGCCGTCACTTTCTGATAAATCTCGATTCTTCTTTCTTCGGACAGATGGCGATGGGTCCCATCCTTCACCATCTCATCCTCCCCCGGTTGCCATTCCATTTCAGGCAATCCCCACCGGGCGCGCCAGGCATCAAGCTGGGCGTTCTTTTCCCGGTAGGTTCCGAGAGTCCAATAACGGAATTCTATCTTTTTCTTCATCACTTGTGAAACGAAGTCGCTATATTGCTCTTCCCATCCAAAAGGGGTCAAAATGGGGTCAACCCGCACACGGACTTCATACCCTAAATCTTGAGCGTATTTCACCGCATCTAAACGTTTTGCAATCGAGGGCGTAATGCGCTCTCCCGTATCCGGCCACTTTCCTTCCCATAAATCGGCAACGGATTCGGGGTTCAGGCTGAAACTTGCAACCACGTTCTTACGATGAACAGGTTTCACGTCAGCAAGATAGTTTGTATTCGCCGTTTTGGTCAGCAAGATGAGTTTATTGTTATTTCGATTGAGCGTGGGATTGGCAAAGAGAGGAGCCAGATTACGTACATGTGGGGCCACACCTTCATAAAGCAATGAATCCGAACGATCAATTCCAACGCCGAGCGTATGAGGGCGACGCCGTTTGGGATCGGCCAACCATTTTTCCGTAGCTTTTGCGAAATCATCCAGATTATCGTACAGCAGGTGTCGAAGAGGGTCTCGCTTAATGCGATGGGTTAGCATGAGAAAACATGCCCGGCATCCCAATCCACACGCCCCGGAGCCAATCGCCAAATCCCACCACATGGGAGGACAAAATGTATTTGCATCCCCGTGCCAGTCATAGGCAATCAAGTTTGTTTTCCGAGGAGCCCGGTAAACCACGACCGGGCGACTTAAGCCGACCACATTGGCCGGGATAACTTCTTCTTTCCAATCCCCATCTGCAATTTGTTGGTCAACATACCAGGTCATTGGGCGACCTTCTGAGGTATCTTCAACAACACGGTACGTCAGTTGTTTCAAAGTAATTAAAGGGGTAGTCATTTTAGCTCCATTTCGCCGAATAATTAGAACGGGTGTTCTAATTTTAGCTGTTTTCATCTCGAAATGCAAGCAATTGATCGAGCTGGATCAAAATGCGTGTTGAGGTTAAGGCAGTTGGCTGACT
>DATDOR010000369.1:0-13816 GCA_035293165.1 Anaerolineales bacterium
TTGGGGTGTGAGTGGGGTGTACACCCCACTCACACCCCAAAATCTGGCATTAGCCACGACAAATCCCAAAGAGCCTAAACTACAGAAAGAGAGTTTTCCCACTCCTTGTTGTATAATCTCAATATCCAATCTCCTTTTCACCCCTTCCCCTATGACCACTATCCTGATTATCGAAGACGAGCCTGAACTGGTCAAAGTCCTGCGCTCCTATCTGGAAAAGGCCGGGTTTGACACATTGACTGCCTATCGCGGCGACTCCGGCCTGTCCACCTGGGAGCACAAACGTCCCGATCTCGTCATTCTCGACCTCAATTTGCCTGGGATGGATGGCCTGGATGTTGCACGGGAAATCCGCCGGAAATCCAACGTCCCTATCCTGATGCTAACTGCCCGCGTGGATGAACCCGATCAATTGCTCGGCCTCGAACTGGGCGCGGATGATTACGTCACCAAACCGTTTTCCCCCCGCCTGATCGTCGCCCGCGTCCGCGCGCTCCTCCGCCGCACGCAAGCGGGCGCAACTGCCCCCGAGATCCTCCGCGTGGCCGATCTCGAAATTGACCTCAATGCCTACCAGGTTTCTCGCAGTGGACGGGCTGTCGAACTCACACCTACAGAATTTTCCTTGCTCCAAACTCTTGCCGCCCAACCTGGCCGGGCATTTACTCGTGAGCAACTCATCGTAACCACCCAGGGCAATTACTATGAAGGCTACGAACGCACCATAGATGCCCACATCAAAAACCTGCGCGCCAAAATTGAACAGGACCCCAAGAAACCGAAATACATTGAAACGGTCTTCGGCGTAGGGTATCGCTTCACCAAACAGTGATCACCCATCATGAGGATCCGTCTCTTCCTATCCTTCCTCTTCCTTATCCTCATCACGACCATTAGCATTGTATTTCTTGCCCGTTGGCAGATAGGGATTGACATAAGAAGATTTGCTTCGCGAGGAGGGTTCGCCGGCGCGGAGGGTCTGGTCACAGCCCTGGAAAACTACTACCAAACCAACCAGTCCTGGGAGGGAGTGGAATACCTGTTCCAAAATAATAGGCAGGGTGGACCCGGCGGGTTCGGCGGACCAGGAAATCAGGGGCAAGGGGTAAAACTAAAGCTGGTAGACCTTTCTGGCAACGTTCTTTTGGATTCCAGCCAGAATGGCTTCCAACCTGTCTCATCACAGATGACAGAGGAAGAAAACGAACGTGCCATTCCCCTCCGAGTCAATCGCCAAATCGTGGGCTACCTGGTCCCGGATGTCCGTCCAGGCCTCGCGCCCAACATTGAAAATGGCCTGATCAACCTGATCAACCGCGGTGCTATCCTCTCCGCCGCCATCAGCGGGATACTCGCACTTGCCCTTGCTCTCATCTTAGGATACATTCTCCTCCGCCCTGTCCGTGCCCTGACCTACGCCGCTGCTGCACTTGGACAAGGGGATCTGAGCCAACGCGTCGCTGCTGAAGGTGATGATGAAATTGCCAGCCTTGCCCATACTTTCAACCACATGGCGGAATCCCTCGAACAAGCCGAAGCCCGCCGCAAAGCGATGACCGCCGACATCGCGCACGAACTTCGCACTCCGCTGTCTGTCCAGCGAGCCAACCTTGAGGCGCTTCAAGATGGCATTTATCCCCTGACTACTGAATATTTGCAACCCGTATACGAGCAAACGCTTCAACTAGAACGCCTTGTAGACGATTTACGCACCCTGGCGCTTGCCGACGCCGGACAAATCGAACTCGTCCATACGGACACTGACATTCCCCGCCTCGTCCAGCGGGTGGTGGAACAATTCCAGGCCCAGGCGGGGATGGGCAACCGCCAAATCAATCTCCTCCTTCCCCAAACTGCACACTGCCCCTTCATCAACGCCGACCCAGGCCGCATCGAACAAATCCTCGGCAATCTCCTCACTAACGCGTTGCATCACACCCCGGATGGCGGACAAATCACCATTGATGTCCAATGCACACCCACTCAGGTCCAGATTTCTATCCGCGACACCGGTCCCGGCATACCGGAAGAAGTGCTCCCCCACATATTCGAGCGGTTTTATCGTGGTGATCACTCCCGCGCCCGCTCGGAAGGCGGAACAGGCCTGGGGTTGTCTATTGCGCGCCGTCTCGCCGAAGCCCACGAAGGGGAGATCGAAGCTGCCAACCATCCTCATGGTGGTGCGGTGTTCACCCTTACCCTGCCGGTAGTATAATGAGGTTGTAACTACTCAGCACCCAAAAAGCAGCGGAACAACTGACTGGATTGCAGGCAGGTGGGATTTCTCCTCTCGCCTTAATCAACAAAGGCTTTCAAGTTTTATTAGACCAATCCGCCCACGCGTTTCCTGAGATCCATATTTCCGGCGGCCAACGGGGGTTGAACATTCGTCTTTGGTCAACAGTAGTATGAACACCCGAAAAAAAGGTGTGTTTGGGGGTGTACACCCCCAAACACACCTTTTTTTCGGGAATCTCGTTGTTCACACTTTCGTTGACGAATTCAATTACTTGCTCATTCGATAAATTTCCCCTATAATTTTGATAACTTTCCATTAATATGCGTGTTTTCACCATAAAGGTATCTATTGGAACCGTAGTCTAGGGCCTTGTGCCCGTCGCCCACAAGGGCCTTGTGCCTGTCGCCCACAAGGGGCTAGACTACATCGTTATGATCGATGAGTTATCAGTATGTGAGTCGCTTTCGATAGAAAGCATTCCATGATGTACTGATTATTTACCTGAAAGGAGGTGCGCCGGTAATTTATATTAAGTTTTTTAGGTAAAAATTCTATTCCACACCCAATTTTCTAAAAGGAGAAAAAGATGTCCAAAAATTCATTTTTTACGCTACTCATATTAGCCTTATTTGCCGTTGCAGTAGCAGCCTGTTCCCCTGGCGGCGCGGTTGAAACCGTGATCGTCACCGTCGAAGTCCCTGTAGAGGTGACTAGCGAAGCCCCGGCCGCCGAAGTTCAGGAAGTTCAAGTACCTGTCACCTTCGCGGAGGGTGGCGACACCCTTGCCACTGTCCAGGCACGCGGCACCCTCAATTGTGGCGGCAACGCCGCCTTACCTGGCTTTGGTTTTCTGGATGAAGCAGGCAATTATAGCGGCTTTGACGTAGACTTCTGTGGCGCGATTGCTGCTGCCGTGTTAGGAGATGGCACGGCTTACGAAATTCGCCCCACGACTGCGACCGAACGTTTTCCTGTCCTTCAATCCGGCGAGGTAGATGTCTTGATCCGGAACACAACCTGGACAATCAGCCGCGACACCTCCCTGGGTTTCGATTTCGCTCCCACTACTTTCTATGATGGTCAGGGCATGATGGTCCGCAAAGACAGCAGCATCACGGACCTGGAGGGTCTTGAGGGAGGGACAGTTTGTGTCCAGGCTGGTACCACCACCGAGAAAAACCTGGCCGATGTCATGCGCTCTCTTGGGATCAATGTCGAAGCGGTCGTCTTCCCTGACGCACCCACTACCCGTGAAGCCTACGATGAAGGGCGTTGTGACGGGTTTACAACGGATAAATCCGGCCTGGTCGCTTCCCAGACCCAGATGCAAGTTCCTGAAGACCATGTCATTCTCGATGTCACGATGTCAAAGGAACCGCTCGGTCCCCTGACCCGCCACGGTGACAACAACTGGTCTGACATCGTGTTGTGGACCGTTTACTGCACCATTCAGGCAGAAGAAAAAGATATCAACTCTGGAAACGTGGATGATATGCTCGGCACGGACGATCCAGAAATCCTCAACCTGCTTGGCGTAGAAGGCGACCTGGGCCAGGCGCTCGGTTTGAACAACGACTTTTGTTACCAGGTGATCAAACAAGTGGGTAATTACGGCGAGATTTACAACCGGAATCTTGGCCCCGATACCCCCTTTAACCTGCCACGTGGCGTAAACGAGTTGTGGTTCAATGGCGGTTTGCTCTACTCGCCCCCATTCCGTTAATTCAAACAGGTTTACCTTCTAAGCTGAACCCATGACCCAGGTGCAGCCCGGCATGACGCCGGGCTGCACCTGGAATCAACACTTTCACCCAAAGGAGCGCCCATGGCTCAGGCAAGTACCCGACCATCCATTCAAGAACCCCCACGAATCCCCTTTTGGCGTGACGTGCGCGTATTGGGCGTGCTTGGGCAAATCACATTCATTATTGTGGTATTCCTGGCAGCCCAGACCATTCTTGGTAACTTTGCACAAAACGTCGGAAGGCTTGGTGAAGCGCAATTCATTTGCCGTGATGGATCATACAATGTTCGTTGCGCCTACGACTTTATGAGCAGCGAGGCCGCTTTTGAAATCTCTGAAACGATTGCGGATTTCAATGTAACCGACTCGTATTGGTTCGCCTTTTATATGGGGATCCTCAATACCCTCAAAGTGGCGGTGATTGGGATCATTTTAACGACTCTTTTGGGGACATTTGCAGGGATTGCCCGCCTATCCAATAACTGGCTGATCAGTAATATCGTCAAGTGGTATATCGAAATTATTCGCAATACCCCTTTGTTAATCCAGCTTTTTTTCCTTTATTTTAGTGTCATTCTCTCGCTCCCACCCGTTGCTGAGGCCATCCGGCCTTTCAATTTTGACATTTATCTGACACAACGCGGCTTGAGTATCCCCTGGCCTAGTTTGACGCCTTCCTTTTCAACCTGGCTGGCATTTGTTGTGTTGGGGATCATTCAATTTCAAGTGCTTTGGATTCTGTTAGGCCGGCGGGAGGAGCACACAGGCCACCCAAGCAATCGCCTTGGATGGGGCCTGCTTTCCTTTGTCGTTGTTTTAGGCATGGGTTGGTTCGTCTCCGTCGGGGCATCTGACAATCAGGGAATAATGGTTACCCGGGCCAGCCGCATCCGCGAATTGAAAGATGTGGAATCAATCGTCCTGACTCGTACCGGGGTAAATCATCTGGACGAATTGAATCATTTGACAGAAGAGGAACTCAACGCCGCCGCAATCAATATCTGTGTCCTTCGGGATTCGCCATCCGAAGCCAATTTATCCTCCCAATTGCGGCAAATGAACATTCCTCATACATTCAATCGTTCTGACCGGCCCGATCAGGCAACATCAAAATTTGCAGAAGGGACGTGTGAAATCTTTGCAGCTCCTTCAACCGTACTCGCCGCCGAACGCGCGACCCTGGAAAACCCTGACAGCAATCTGATCCTGACGGTTCAAGAAAAGCCGGTCGTCTGGAACACTCCAAAGCGGGAAGGTTTGAATATTGCGGGGGGGGCAAAACTTTCTCCCGAATTCACCGCCCTGCTGGTTGGATTAGTCGTATATACCTCTGCCTTCATCGCGGAAATTGTGCGAGCCGGAATCCTTTCTGTCTCCAAAGGACAAACCGAAGCCGCCCGCGCGCTCGGCCTGAACGAGAGCCAGCGCTTGCAGCTCATCATCTTGCCACAGGCTTTGCGCGTCATCATTCCACCTTTGACCAGCCAGTACCTCAACCTGACAAAAAACTCCAGCCTCGCGATTGCGATAGGTTTTCCTGATTTGTGGAGTGTGTCCTACACCACGATCAACCAATCCGGGCGAGCGATTCAACTCATCATCGTCGTCATGCTCACCTACCTCACGATGAGCCTGATCACGTCCGCGGTGCTCAACTGGTACAACAGCCGCGTAGCCCTGGTAGAGAGATAATCATGGCAACAAGTACAGAGACCCTATCCAGATCAACCTCCCCACGGATCGTTTTTGATTTCAACCAATTCATTCGGGATCATGTTACGGCATCCTGGTATTTGACCGTATGGCTTTTGATTTTATCGCTGTTGACTGTATTTTACGCGGTGCAACAATTTCGTATTGCGCCGGTTACTACCCTCATTGTGACGATTGTTTGGATTGCAAGTCTGATTAGCGTGGTTGTTGGCGAGCTGCAACACAAGCACACAAAAGCCAGCCGGTGGCTACACCAGAGTTTGTTTGGTTCCATTTCAAACAGTCTGATCACGCTGCTTCTGGCGCTTGCGATTCTTGCTGCCTTGCGCGGGATTTGGGATTATGCCGTCGTCCGCGCCACATTCGACCCAACCATCACAGCCCCGGAGTTTCGCACCCCTGTAACAGGAGCCTCCTGGGGCGTGATCTGGGGCGCGCGCAAATTACTCACGACGGGAACACTGGAGCCAGATAACCTCTGGCGTGTTTGGGCATCCCTCTGGTTCATCGTTGGCTTGAGCGTCATCAGTGCCTTTGCCTACCGTCCTCCGCTCCGAGAACGGATAAAGCCGCTCCGGTACACGCTGTCAACAGTATGGCTCTTATCGCCGTTGATTCTTTTCATTCTCCTGGCCGGGTTGGATGGCACTGGTCCGTTTCTCTCTATCCAAACTTTGGTGATGGGTGAAGTGGTCGTTCTGGCAATTTATGGCTTGCTGTACTGGCAGCGCGTGGTGAAGTTTCAGTGGCAGTCCTTTGCAATATGGGTGTTCGCCTGGCCAGCCTTATATCTGGCGTGGCGGCTCGCTGCTCGAACTGAGCTTTTCCCGGTGATCAATGTGGAAAAGTGGGGCGGATTCCTCTTTACCATGATTGTATCGGTTTTTGCGATCGTGGCCTCGTTCCCGCTCGGGGTCGCGTTGGCTTTGGGACGGAGAAGCACGGTTCGCGGCATTCCTGCCTGGATTACGTGGCCTGTTGCAATAGGCGTGACGACTTGGGGACTTTTCACCTCCACGCCAGGTTTGTTAAATGAAGCACGCAACAATATCGAGAAGTTAATCGCATTTTGGCCACTCTTGATCCTGCTGCTTACTTACGCTTTTCAACGATTTTTTAAGGGCAATGTCGTCGCCGCTGCCAGCACCGTTTACATCGAAGTGGTTCGAGGCGTCCCTTTGATCACCGTGCTATTCATGGCCATCATCATGGCCCCCTTATTCTTTCCGGCAGGATTTCAGGTTAAAAATGCCTGGGCGGTGTTAATCGCCTTCAGCCTGTTTACCGCCGCTTATCTGGCCGAAAATGTGCGCGGGGGCCTCCAATCCATCCCCAAAGGCCAATATGAAGCCGCCGACGCCATTGGGCTTAACACCTTGCAGAAAATGCGCTTCATTATCCTGCCGCAAGCCTTGCGCGCGGTGATCCCCGCTATCGTCGGCCTGTTCATTGGCGTTTTCAAGGATTCATCCCTGGTTGCAGTGGTTGGCCTGTTCGACATGTTGGGGATTACCAACGCAATCATTGGCAATCCGCAATGGCTCGGCCTGCGAACGGAGCTATACCTCTTTGCCTCCATCATTTACTTCATTGGCAGTTTTGCCATGTCCTCGTATAGCCGCCGGCTCGAAACCCGATTAGGGGTCGGGGTTCGGTAAGTTAATTACTGTTCAGGTCCTGGGAATTGGGGGTTTTCTTCGCTGGACTGAACCGTTATCCATAAGTCTTATAATCATTAAAGGAGCACCCATGGATACACAGAACAACAACCTGGTAGAAGACATTATTATTTGCCGGGATGTGCACAAATGGTACGACGAGTTTGAAGCGTTAAGGGGGGTGGATTTATCTATAAAAACCGGCGAAGTGGTCGTCGTCATCGGCCCTTCAGGCTCCGGGAAATCCACCTTTATCCGGTGCATTAATCGTTTGGAAGAGCACCAACAAGGACAAATTATCGTAGACGGAATTGAACTAACTCACGACATTCGGAATATTCAGGAGATTCGTCGAGAAGTTGGCATGGTATTCCAGTCTTTCAATCTCTTCCCCCATTTAACTGTGTTTGAAAACATTACCCTGGCCCCTATCAATGTCCGCAAATGGTCGCGGGAGCGCGCGGAAGAAATCGCAATGCAATGGCTAACCCGCGTGGGGATTCCAGAACAAGCCCAGAAGTATCCGGGACAGTTGTCCGGCGGGCAGCAGCAGCGTGTGGCGATTGCTCGCGCTTTGGCGATGCAGCCAAAAATCATGCTCTTCGATGAACCCACCTCCGCCCTCGACCCGGAGATGATCAAAGAGGTACTGGACGTGATGCGCGATCTGGCAGAAAGTGGCTACACCATCATCGCCGTCACCCACGAAATGGGCTTTGCGCGCGAGGTCGCGAACCGGATCGTTTTCTTCGATAACGGTCTAATCGTCGAACAAAACCATCCTTCCGAATTCTTTAAAAATCCAAAGGAAGAGCGGACAAAGTTGTTCCTCTCGCAAATCCTATCTCATTAATGAAACTCGACCGCGACCAACTCCAAAAAGATATCCACGAAATTTATAACCGCGAACACGCCGCGCTGGGTGAGGAAGGAACCTGCCGCCTGTTAGATGTTGCGCGCCAGTGGGATTTGTCCACGACACTGTCATCAGGCGGGGTGATCGTCTTCCCCCACGCCGGAGTAGCGGATTGTGGGCATCAGATCGCGGCTGCCGTTCACGCCTGCCTGGACAGCGGCAGGGATCGAGTTGTCTTCATTTGCGTTCTCCATGCCTTTACCAGTGAGATGGAGGATGCAAGAATCGATGTGGCCAACGGTGGCGGCCCGGCAAAATGGCGGTTCTGGGGCATTCAAGGGACGGGTATCGAAGGCCCACGCCAGGAATGGCAACACGATCATGCCCCGATGAGTTTCCGGCACTTTTGGGCAGCAGAGACTAAGCGACGAGGAATCAAAGGCCCTGAAGTGATTGAGCGTTACCCTTACCTCGCTGGGGGACACCCCGAACTCCTGCCAGGAATAGATGAACTCGCGCGGATATGTGAGGATGCCGTCATCGTCTCGACTGCGGATGCGTTCCATCATGGGATTGGGTACGGCAACCTGCCCGAACAATCCCTCCACCCCCAAGAGGGCGGGCTGGAGTTGGCCAGGAAAACGATTGAAGAAGGGATGGATATCCTGGAGCGCGGAGATTATTGGGGCTATAACCTACACTGTGTCACCGCAAAAAGCGACGCACGCGATGCTGGACAGGTTTTCCGGTACATCCGCGGGCCGATGAAAGGGCGGATTTTAGATATGACGTACAGCGAGGCTGGGGAACTTTACAAAACTCCCCCGCCAACATGGGTTGCGGCAGCGTTGATGGAATGGCAGCTGGAAAAGTGAGAAAGGCAAGTCTATGTCAACCAACCACTCATCTCTCGTCGCTCAAAACAAAGAATACACCCTCACCAGTTGGACCTCCCAAAACGCCTGGACCCCCATCTCTATCACCCACGGAGAAGGGGTTTATTTTTACGATGCAGATGGCAATCGTTATCTGGACTGGTCATCCCAGTTGTTCAACCTGAACATTGGACACGGGCACCCGCATGTGATTCGTGCCATTCAGGAACAGGCTGGGAAACTACAATACGCCATGCCCTCCCTCGCCTCCGAACCCCGTGCGCGGTTGGGCGAAATGCTCCGCGAAATCACCCCCAAGGGTCTCACCAAAGCCTTTTTCACAACGGGTGGCTCGGATGCAATCGAAAATGCGATGAAACTCGCGCGCCTTGCCACCGGAAAACAAAAGATTTTGACACGTTACCGCGCCTATCATGGAGCCACCTTTGGTGCGATGACGGCTGGCGGCGACCCCAGGAGGCTGGCGAACGAACCCGGCATTCCCTGGATCGTGCGGATGCCTGACCCATATAGCTACCGCAGCCCGGTCTATCGCGGGCGCACGCAAGACGAAGGGGATCAGGCTATCGTAGATATGATCGAAGAAATCATCCACTTCGAAGGGCCGAACAACATTGCCGCACTCCTGCTCGAAGGGTATTCCGGGACGAGTGGCATTATCCAGGGTGGGGAAACCTATTGGCGCGGCATCGAATACCTGCGCGAAAAATACGGTTTCCTGCTCATCATTGACGAGGTGTTGAGCGGTTTTGGACGAACAGGTGAGTGGTTCGGCATTGATCACTATCCCTGGATCAAGCCCGACCTGATGGGAATGGCAAAAGGTCTGACCAGCGGCTACATCCCCCTGGGATGCGTAATGATGACCGATAAAATTGCCGATTACTTTGGGGATAACGTTTTCTACGGTGGGCTGACGTACAGCGATCATCCCATTGCTTGCGCGACTGGCATTGCAAATCTGGAAGTGTATAAAAACGAGAATTTGATCGAAAACGCCCGGCAGATGGGAAAAGGGTTGCGTGCGGGCCTGTTCGACCTGGCTGAAAAACACGAAATCATCGGCGAAGTGCGTGGAACAGGGCTGCACTACGTTCTCGAACTGGTCAAAGACCGCGACACTCGCGACCCCCTCAGCCCCTACAATACAGCTATGACCGAGCCAATGAAAAAACTTGCGGGTCGTTTACGCGAAAATGGCATGAGCACCTTCGTCAAATGGAACCTGATATTTTGCGCCCCCCCGATCATTGCCAGCGAAACGCATATTCAAGAGGGTGTGGAAATCCTGGATCGTGCGCTTTCACAAATTTGATTTTCTGTATGAGTGGGGTGTACACCCCACTCACACCCCAAAATCTGGAGACCTCCCCGCCGATTCCTAAAGAACCCAGAACTCGCCAGACTTGAGTCAAAAATGATAGAGGTATTACCCCCAACTCTGGAAAAACAGGGTAGAATTTCCCTTATTAATTCGGCTCTTCCGTTTTTAGTGGGAAATTCTCCCACCCCGTTAATTACATGTAGACCCACAAATTCTTGATGCCTTAAGGATAATCTATGTCTTTGAAACTTTTACAAAAATCTGTTGGCCCCTGGCCCATGAACACCTACGTTATCATTTGCGAAGAATCCAAATCCAGTGCCATTATTGATCCCGGCGCAGATGCCAAAGATATTCTCGCCATGACCGAGGGAACCCGCGTCAGCAAAATTCTCCTCACCCACGCTCATCGCGATCATGTGGGTGCCCTGGCCGAAATCAAACAAGCCACCAGAGCACCCATTTTTCTCCACCCCGACGAAAAAGAAATGTTTAACGTCCGTTTTGATGTTTCGCTCCGCGGAGGAGACACGTTAAAAGTCGGGAACCATCGTGTCCACACCTTCCATACACCGGGCCATACCCCCGGCATGATCTGCTTCGACATCGGCGATAACCGCATCATCGTTGGCGACACGCTCTTTGTCAATGGCCCCGGCGCCACCAAGACCCCACGAGATTTCGCCATTACCATGCGAACCATGACCAACATCGTCTTCAAATGGCCGGATGATACCGAGTTCTTCCCCGGTCACGGTCCCAGCGGCAAAATCGGCGACGAGCGCTCTGCCTTTGAAGCGTTTGTCAAAAATGGTTGGGCAAAGGACTTGTGTGGGGATGTGACCTGGATGTAAGAGCGAATTACAAAAATTATAGAAACAGGTACACAAGGGTTTACCTTGTGTACCTGTTTTTTTGGTAACTACTCAGCCGGCAAGGGGATTAGCCCGAAACTTTCTCTCTTAGCCTGGGCAGTTACTTTTTTTGTATGATCTGGCCTCAGCCCCGGCAAATCCTAAACAGCTTTCAGGTTGGCTCTTTGGGATTTGCCGTGGTTAATGCCAGATTTTGGGGTGTGAGTGGGGTGTACACCCCACTCACACCCCAAAATCTGGGGACCTCCCCGCCGATTCCCAAAGAACCTTCAGGTTTTGCATGCGGGATTTTTCGCTTTGTGGTAAGCTTCATAAGTACGAGAAGTCTAAATTTCATTTATTTCGGAACAATCTATTTATGACTCCTGAAATCATTGGACGCTATAAAATTGAACGCCGCATCGGGCGTGGTGGCATGGCAATCATCTATCTAGGGCATGATCCCCTGATGAAACGCCTGGTTGCGATCAAGCTGCTCCCACGCCAGTTGACTTTTGACCCTACGTTTCGAGCCAGATTCCAGCGCGAAGTGGAGGTCATTGCTGCGCTGGAACACCCGGCTATCGTCCCCGTTTATGATTACGGCGAGAAAGATGAGCAACCTTACTTCGTCATGCGATATATGCCAGGCGGGTCCTTGATTGACCGGCTGCGTTACGGGAATATCTCCCTTCCTGACTCTGCACGCATCGTCCGCCAAATTGCCCCAGCGTTGGACGAAGCCCATCGCAAGGGGGTGATTCATCGGGATATCAAACCCGGCAACATCCTTTTTGATAGTAATGAACACGCTTATTTGTCTGATTTTGGCATCGTAAAAATTACGGGAGATACGGCTACCTATACAGGAAACAACATCCTCGGCACACCCTCTTATATGAGTCCGGAACTGGCACGGGGAGATACTGATATTGACGGGACGAGTGATGTTTATGCTCTAGGTGTTTTGATCTTCCGCATATGGGCGGGTGTCTTACCTTACACGGCTAATACCCCGCTCGGTATCGCGATGAAGCATATTACGGAACCAATTCCGCGTGTCCTGGATTATAGACCGGATCTCCCCCCGGAATGTAACAACTTGATCTCCATTGCCATGGCAAAGGAGCGAAAAGAGCGATTCAGAACCGCCACCGAACTAGCAAACGCGCTTGACCGGATCGTGGCCAGTGAAGAGCTTGGCGACCGCTCCCTTTCTTCATCTCCTATCCACAAAGAAAGCGACTCCCAGGCCATTACGGACGCCGGAACGAACCGGACGCAGAAACCTACCCAAGCCCCCAACAACCTGCCCGTACAACCATCTAGCTTCATTGGCAGGCGGAATGAACTCTCCGTGATCGCTGACCGGCTGGCAGACCCGGCCTGCCGGTTGCTAACCCTGCTCGGGCCGGGGGGGATCGGCAAGACCCGACTGGGAATCCAGGCCGCGCGGCAGGAGCTTTACAACTTTCAGCATGGCGTCTATTTTGTCGCCCTTGCCCCCTTGAGTTCCCCTCGGTTCGTTATCCACACCATCGCAGAGACCATCAATTTCGCTTTTTATGCTTCAGAGGAAGACTCCAAAACCCAGCTGATCAACTATTTGCGAAACAAAAACATGTTGCTGCTGCTCGATAACTTTGAACACTTAATTGACGAAGCGGTTTTGGTTGCTGAAATCTTACAAAATGCGCCAGAGATCAGATTCCTCATCACATCTCGTGAGCGGCTTAGTTTACAAGAAGAATGGATTTTACATATCTATGGGATGAAGGTTCCCAGCGAAAATGAGATCGATGCTGCAGACGAGTTTGCCGCGATGCAATTGCTTATGGACCGGGCACGAAAAGTCAAACCAGGAATCGTCTTCAGCGAAACGGATAAACGCTACGCAGTGCGGATTTGTCAACTGCTGGAGGGAGTCCCCCTTGGCATTGAATTGGCTGCAGCCTGGGTCCGGTTGCTATCTACACAAGAAATTGCGACGGAGATTGAACAGAATCTGGACTTTCTCACCACTTCCTTGCGGAATGTATCTGAGAGACACCGTAGTTTGCGCGCAGTGTTTGAATATTCCTGGAACCTGCTTACTGAAACCGAGCGTGAGGCGTTTAGCAAATTGACCATCTTCCGCGGCGGCTTCTCGCGGGAATCCGCAGCAAAAGTCGCGGAAACTTCCCTGTTTCACCTGTCCACATTGGTAGATAAATCTCTGCTGCGGAAAGTTGCCAATGACCGCTACGATATGCTCGAAGTTCTAAGACAATATGGTGAAGAAAAGTTAGAGGAAAGCCCTCAGGTTAAATCTATCGTCGAGGGCCGGCATTGCACCTTTTTTGCTGCTTTCCTCCACCAACGCGAAGATGCCCTCAAGGGTGGGGATCAGAAAACCGCGATTGACGAGATTGGTGTGGAAATTGAAAATATCCGGTCGGCGGTTAATTGGGCGATTTCCAATCGCCGGTACACAGCGCTGTCACAAGCGATTGAAGGATTTTACCGGTATTATGAAATTCGCGGGTGGCTAAA
>DATDOR010000370.1:0-10387 GCA_035293165.1 Anaerolineales bacterium
TGTTGGAACGGAGTTGGGAAGAGGAGAAAGGGGGCAGAGGAGAAGCGGTGAGAAGGGGAAGAGGTGCAGCGAGGGCGGCTTCGAGTTCGTCAAGTTGTTCTTCTGCGCAAATGGACGCCCTGCTGGTTTGCTGATTTGTGATTTGCTGATTTGCGATCAAGATGAGTTTACCGTAAGCATGGTCGAAGGCGACGAGGGTGTCGGTGTGGAGGAAGATGGCATCGGGCAGATGGCGATGGGGTTGGAGGGGAACGGTAGGTTCGAAGAAGCGCACAGTATCATAGCCGAGGTATCCAACCAGGCCGCCTGCGAAACGAGGGAGACCGGGGATGCGTTGAGATGTGTCGGTGATCATTTGGGGAGCGATCTGGGCGCGGAGGACGTCAAGGGGGTCGGCGTCTTCGGGGAGGTTGGTGATTTCCGCCTCTTGACCGGGGATGTGCGTTTCGAGGCTGCGTCCGCGGAGGACATACGCCGCGCGTGGGTGGACTCCGATGAAGGAGTACCGTGCGACCTGTTCGCCCCCGGTGACGGATTCGAGGAGGAAAGAGGGACCGTTTCCTGCCAGTTTCAGGTAAACGGAGACGGGGGTTTCCAGGTCCGCGGGGAGTTCGCGGACGGCGGTAGTGTGGGTGGGAGTGGCAATTATATGGGTAGCGAGCATATTGATCTCCTTTCGTAGAGCGTATTGCGTATTTCGTATGGGGAGATTTTACGGAATACGAAATAAAAAAGCCCTCTCGCGTCACGGAAACGGCGTCAATTTGACGCTTTTTCCAGGGACGAGAGAGGGCTTCTCGCGGTGCCACCCTGATTAGACTGACTGCCGGACACAAGGGGCTAGCTTAAATAAAAACCCCGTTGAGGGGACAACGGGGTAAAGAGCCAGTCTCACTCAGTAAGGTACGGTAATTTGTAATTCTGTAATTGATAATTATGAATTACTCAATTACTTATACCTCTGCTTTGGTAACGGAGGACAACTCCGGCACGGGCTACTTGTTGGTGCGATGATTTTATCGCTGTTCGCCTTACAACTCTGAGGCCCATTCGACGCTGGCGTATTGTCGGGCTTCACACCAGAGTTGATTACCAACTCTTTGCCCGCTCTCTGGGCAACCGTATCAGCGTGTACTCTTCCTCTTCACAGTCTTGTGTGTTTGTTTGTTGGATTAGATATTACCCGATACAGGATGAGATTGTCAAGTGAAAATTTAACCTTGTTTAGTTGTCGTGGGACAATATCTGCCTCCCGAACAACCGTCACCTTCCGTGATTTGGTATATGTCCTTAATCCATCTGAGATTTCAGTTTGAAGGACAAAATGACTGGCCAACGCCTTACGGGTATCTCAAGCGGTACTCAACCCACGGATTCGTTTCCAGGTGGTCGTTAACGTTCCGTTTACCACCATCACGCCCAGGATGATGAATGCCAGTCCGACGAGCGAGTACCATCCTGGTTTTTCATCGAGGAAAATCACACCTAGCACGACGCCAATTGGGGGAAGCAGGTACGTGACCAGGGAGATGAAGGTGGCTCCTGCGGAGTCGATTAACCGGTAGTAGACAAGATACGCCATAGCCGTCCCAAATAAACCCAGGACAAGGGAAGAACCAATGGCTGGCAGACCAGGAGTCAGGTGGAAAGGTTGCTCAATGATCAACGCCAGGGGGAGGATCATCCCAGCAGAGCAGATTAACTGGGCGGCAGGTCCGACGAGTGGAGGTAAGCCGCGCAATTGTAAACGCCCAAAAACAATTCCGACCCCGTAGCAAGCGGCCGCACCAATGAAAGCCAACAAACCGATTGTCCCCATGCCACCCTGGAAACCTTCCCCGCGGAGGAGGGCTCGAAAATCCGGGAAGAAAATCAATAAGATGCCCATGAAGCCAGCCAGAACACCACCCAATCGAGAGAGATTAAGCCGTTCGTCGGAGACAAAAAAGTGAGCAATTAGAACGGTAAAGATAGGGGTTGTGCCGTTCAGAATCGAAGCCGCGCCGCTGTCGGCAAACTGTTCGCCAAAGCTGAACAGGGTGAAGGGAAGGGCGTTGGCGAAAAAGCCCATGATCAAAAATTTTTTCCAGAAGTTCCAGCCCGCCGGTAGATTTTTTCCGTTCACCCGCAAGATGGTGTAGAGGACAATGGCTGCGACCGTCAAACGGATGGCGACCAGTGTCATCGGCGGGAAGTCTTCGACGGCGATTTTTATGAACAAAAAGGAAGGCCCCCAAAGAGAAGCCAGCAAAAGCAAGAGAAGAATGTTTCGGTGTTTCAAGAGACTGTCCTTTACAAAGTTTAACTGCTGAGCCTAAAGTGGAAATGGAGGCTCCTCTAAGATTGCGCCAGCCAGCCAACTCCTGCCCCGCCAAGAACCAGCCACGCGGAGTTGATGCGGAATCGGAAGAGCAAGAAACCCGCGGCCAGCGCCAAAGCCACTGTGAGCGGATCGATCAAGGAGGCCACGCCTAGTTGCCAGGTCACAACGGACATGAGCACGAGCGAGGCTACGTTCACGCCGCGCCATTCGGCCCTCCTAAGATATAACCCACAACTGTCGCTGTTGTGAAAACCGGGCCGGGGGTGAATTGCCCGATCGCGATGGCATCTACAAGTTGGGCAAAAGAATATACCCTGCCTGGCCATCTTGTCGTGTTGTCCATTTGCCTCGACTACTCCTCGAACAAATTCTCTCCCCTGGACAACCGTACGGCTATCCCATAGGTCTGCCCCTGCGCCCGCATCGTCGGGGCGTGGGCGGCCAGATACCGCGCCGCCGCGACCAGCACATGGATTGCTTCGGGACGCTCTCCCAACAATTGATACTGGTGAAAAGCCCCTTCCACCGTTTGAATCGTATGAAAATCTCTATCCTCGCGGAGCAGCAACCCGCCGAGCGTGGCAAGCAAATCTGCCGGATCGCCAGCCGCGTACAGATAATCCGCCGCAGCGCGTCCGGCCGGATTCACTTGCTGCTGCTGGTCGAGCAATCCGGGAAACGAATCCAGTACCGCACGAGGGGTGGCGCCGTTTCCATTCGGGCCTGCCCTGAGTGGCTCAGTCGAAGGGGTGGGCAACCGGGCAGCGGGAATGTTCAAGAACCGGTCCAAATATACACTCATCGCTGCGTCGAAAATTCCTCGTATGAGTTCCGTGTAAAGACTTCCATAGTCTTCGGAGACTTTGGAAGTCTGGGGCGCGTAGATTCTCCTCAACCCCTGATGCACTGCATTCGCAAACGTAAATGTATGCAGCGCGGTGTCCCAATCGGTAAACTCATTCGACGTATGGAACCGCGCTATCCGCAGCGAAGCCGCATACGCCACAGTCTGCGCCAACTCAACAGGGTGCGTCCCCCGCTCCAGTACGTCCAACATTGCCGCCACCGTTCCAGCCGGATCATCCCCCAATAAAATCCCTACCAGTTTTTCTTGTTCGAATGTGCCCCCTGATGTTTTGCCCCCTGCAAAAATATCCGGCAGCTGTTCGAATGCCCTTTCCAAAATCGCCACCAAATCCACCGGATGCCGCCACGCGTTACTCTCCTCCATCCGATCCGCAAACGCATACCCGCGCACGAGGGATGTCAACACCGACTCCGCATACTCCCAACCTGACCAATCCAATGCCTCAAACGCCTTGTTCGTAAAATCCAACGGATGCCCAATCTGGATATACCTGTGGTCGGTTGCCGCCGCAAACAGCATGTCCGCCATCTGCACGGGGGTCGCCCCCGCGCGCAACGCCGAAACCACACAGCGTTCTGCCCCCTCATCATCCCGCACCTCGATGAACTGCCGGAACCAGCGCTTGAGTGTGGCGACATTCTCAGGGTCGCCCGGCAAGGGACTGACCACGAACCGGGGCGCGTTCCCTGTCGTTTCCCGCGTAACGGCAGAAAGGCCCTGGTACAGCGCACGGGCGCGGTCTTCCGCGTGGAGGTGGGGCAGCAAGTTCATCATGCACGTCAAAATCGTCAGCCCCTGTCCCCAGCCCTGGTTCCGGTATCGCGTCCCATATTCCAGCCCGATCTTGAACGGCTCGACCGGATCAGTGCCCTCCCCTCGACTGCCTTGCCGCTCGGGGCGAGGTTCGAGCAGGTTGATGACCGCTTTGGCAATCACAAGTGGAATATCCCGCTCCAGCCCGTCATTCAACCGCTGGCGGTAGTATGCCGCCCGGTCGGATTTCGGGGTCAAATCTACCCACACTTCTTCTCCGCGCACCTCGACGGGAAAGGCGGGTACATCATCGGCAAACTGGTCGAACGTCCCACCCGTTGCCAGGTCGAACCGGGCATAGTGCCAGTAACAGGTCAAAATCCCATCCCGTACCGTCCCCTTGCTGAGGGGAAAACCCATGTGCGGGCAGCGGTTGTCTACGGCGGAGATATTTTCACCGTATTTAAACAGAGCAAGCGTGTGGCCGTTCGCGGTGGCAGTGATACAGCCGGTTTTATTGAAATCGGAAAGGGTGGCGACTTTTACGTAGTGGGAAGACATAGCAAACTCCTGAAAATGAAGGTGCACAGAGGGCGCAGAAAAAACAGAGGGACACAGAACTAGTTCTGTGTCCCTCTGTTTAAAAATCTGTGTGATCTGTGTACGATTGTACTTGGCGTTGTCGGGAATGAAACCGGGCGAGGGGACAGAAGATGTCTGTACTTTGGGACAGGGAGTCCCAAAGGGTTTTTAAGGAGTCTTCAATTATCCATATTCCTTCCCGTTATTCCATGCGGATTTTTAGAATTCCAGGAGGTTCTCCAGTTTTTTGGCTTGTTTCTTTAATCCTTCTATCTTTTCGCTTTCCGACGATTGAAGGGATTTTGTAAATTCTTCGAGGAGTGCACCTTCTAGATTGCTCAACTCATCGATTGAATGGATGTTGTTATCAATTAAAGTTTTGGCGAAATCTTCATTCACATCCTCTATTCGCATCAGGTCGCCGGACATTGCCACTTCAGTTAGTAGAGTCATTTTCTCTTCTACTACGCTGTTCTTATCTTGCTCATTCTTCGATGTCCATTCTTCCTCCGTAAGGAGTGTATAGGCAAGACGTTTACGCCCTTTTTTAGGGCCAGCGTACTTGACTAAATCAAGTGTCGTGCGAATTTCAGTCTGAGCAAGTATCCGTTGTAATAGTTCTTTCTGTGTCTTGTCCGCGGAAAACCGATGAAGACGATTTAGATCAACGGAATTTCCTCTCACCTTACCAAGATTTTTGTTTCGACGAAATTGAGCGATTGATTCCAAAATTGCTGCAAAACCTAAAAGTACATACAATATGAATAAAACCAGTTGAAATATAGCGGAAAGGGTCGGTCTTAAAATGATCAATTTATTTGTCAGAGAATCTGGGTCTGGAGGGGGCAACAGGGACTGGATAATACTGGAAATCTCACCCGTTAATTCTGAGACAAACGCAGGAACTCCCAGCGTATTTGCCCCAAAATAAAGAAGCCACCCAAATCCCGTTACCGCTATCAAAAGACCAATCCATAATACAAACACCCAACCAGAATGATGCAGGCCTCGGGGGGTTTTCAATGAAAGGGGAGGGTTCCATTCATCGGGCCTTCCCTTCTCATTTACCTGTATTCCTAGAACTCGTTTGGCGAAAGGGATTTGAAAATGATCTAGATTTGACCAATACTCACCGTGATTCAGGGGAATGGAATCTCGTGTCTTGATATTCGTTGGGCTGGTATTGGAACGCGCTAACCCATTTTTGGACAGTTTTTCCTTCTTTAAATCAATATATTCATCCAACCCATAAAATTCGGTGATGAAGTCGGCAAAATTCCAGAAATTCATCCACTTGAAATTCTTAGCAAAAGACGGTTTCTTCTTTTGATCAACGGGAAACCGGCGGTGGTATATCTCGTCCAGAACCCCCCTTGCCTGGTAGTAGTAACTGAGAACGCTGCCCAGAGTCACATAGGTAAATATTTTCTGTTGGTTATTTTCTTCCAAATAATGGAATAGGGTTTCGTAGGTGATAGGCGTTCCTTGGGAGTGGGCTACGACGTGAATGTATCTGACATTTGCCATTTGATGGGTGAAAAAATCAATTTCATTCTCGATGACACTCCGGATTCGATGCGCCTGGGCGGGATTCATGGCGTAATTGACAACATCCCCTAAATAGCCAGTCAAGGCAATATGAATGGCTTTCTCGAGCAATTCCCCAATTCCGCCCAGGATTCGGGTCCATTTTAAGAACCGGATCACCAGCCAGCCGATATAAAAGATGGGTTGAAGCCAGAATACAAAATACCGGTAAAGTAAGGGCGACAGGTAGAGTTTCCTCCAACGTTTCTCCACTTTGCCGATTCGCTTTTTCTCGTTTTCTTCATATTCGTAATAATCTGTGATGTCGGTATCGCTGTTTACAAATTCGCGGTAATTCCATAAAATCCTTCTGGATAAAATCAGGGTAACTTGCAAGAACGCCAGAAACAGGATCCAGGTAAAATACCGGTCTGGAAATGTGATGAGCAATAGAATCATTGCGAAGAAGGTCCAGTTTGGAAAAGCAGGAAGAGATTTGAGAAAATCCTTCCCCTGAAAGGTTTCATTAAAGGTTCGTTCTTCTATCAATTTTCGGTATTCCCAGGCTGGGGGGAGTGCGAGAAGGAAGGAACCAACGAGTACAATCAGAAGAGGGACAATTTGAGGAAACTTGATTATCCACCAAAAGGGTTCATCTTGAAAAGGAATGAATGGGAAACCTAAGAGTAAAAACATCAAATAAAACCCCAAAACGTAGGGTAGCCGCTTTAAATTATTTCTGATTAACACATTCTCCAGTTCGATTTTTTGCTTTAGATCGGACGTTAAGCGGCAATCCCTTAAGTCTTGATTATTGCGGTTCGTCGCCCACTCAATAAACATATTTCCAAAAGCAAAGGACGCCATCCGCCATTCTTTCAAAATGTTTCCTCCCGGCACGGACTCGGTCACCTCTGGTTCCCAATAGGTTTCTTTCAACCAAACTCGCTGGATCGCCCCCTTTTTATCATGCGTCAATATTTCCGTGTAGTGTTTGTGGGGCTTTTCATCATGAGGCGTTGGCTTGAGATCCTCCAAACGTCTTTGGTGGAGCGTTGCATTGGGGCAGAGAGAAATGACAGCGGGCCAAAATCCGCTCAAAAATAGATTTAAATGGTCATCTGGTTTCTGATTCCCTGCCCCTTTGATCAGTAAAATGACATCGGTATCTCTGGCTGGTTGTGTTTTTTTTACTGCCATTGATCTCTCATTGAAGTCCATCTGTCGAAACAAAAAGAGGGTGTACAACTCATGCGACGAAAATTTAGATCCCGAAAACCGTTCGGGCTACACCATAAAAAATCCCAGCAACAACCAATAAATCAACCATGTGGCCGATCCCTACCGAGCGCATCAAGAAGGGAGAATCCTGGCGGAAAATATTCCCTATTCCTCTGGCCCAAATAATCATCGAACGTACACCAGCCAGGATCGAAATGACCACTTCCGCAATGGCTAAAAGATTGTTGACCTGGGGCGTAAAGCCCGTATGTTCGATAGCGACAGCCAGACTAAATAATAGAAAACCATTCCATAGCGTGATCTTGTGGGAAACCAGCCCGGATAGGGTACGCCTTTTAGGGTCGTGTACGCGTGTCCAAAATAGCGCGTAGCCGACCAACACAGAGGTAAGGATGTTGATCAAACCTCCGATAAGAAGCAAATGTTGAGCCGTACTCATACAGCACTCTCCATGACTGGTTTACTGGATCACATATCCGATGACGAGCAGAACAATGAGTGCCAGGTTGACACCTGCAAATACGCGAGTTACCGGTTTGGATAGGTCGAACCGTTTATTCCATATCAGAAGCGAAAGAAACACCGCTGCTAACCAAATGATGTTGACAAGTACGCCATCCACTGCTTCAGCCCAACTGGGTGATAATGCCAACGAGATGCTGGACCCCACCCACATCAAAGGAAAGCCTGAAATCACAATCCCGGAAACAGTATCGGGCTTCCACGGCCAGATGGATTCGACTCTGTTTGGCAAATAAAGCGAAATTCCCGCGACAAGCATTACCAACGCTTCAATCCAAAGAACTGCGACAAGGAAGGTGTTAACCGGATCGCCAGCCAGATTCGTTACCCCGGAGGCCGCGACCGCTGCCTGAGCTTCGGGAACGAGCGTGAGCATCCAAACGGGTTCCTCGATGTATAAATATAACCAGATAACGGCAATAGGACGGCGCCATTTAAACAAATTGCCGTGCACCATGGTTGCGCCTAATAAAATGACCGCGTAGACTGTGTTTCCGGCAAGCAACCAGCGAATCTGACCAAAGGAGGCTGCATTGATGATGAACCAAAACATGACGGCCCGCATCAGAAAGCCCGTCCCCAAGGTAATTCCACTTCTCCGGTCTAACACATCCCAGGCAAACCAACGGTCGAATGCAGGGACAAGCAAAAATGCCAGGGTTGCAAACACCGCCGGGAGACCATTCATTAATGACCAATAAATCCATTCATTCGATAATTCAGGCATGATATTCTCCTTCCAGGATATGAATCATACTAGATTCCAAGAACGTTACGCACCACTCCGTAAAGGATGCCCGAAATGGCTAACACATGAATCATATTGGCGATCCCAATCAGTCGGGCGCGCCATCCCCCAGCAGCGATTTCATCCGGTATGTTTTGTGCCCAACTTAGAATCGTTTGCCCGCCGGTCAGGAGCGAGACGATCACCTCACTCGCGGCAAGCAGGGTGTTAACAGAATCGGTAAAATTGGTCTGTTCAATCGCTACTGCAAGACCCAACAGCAAAAAACCATTCCAAAGGATTAACTTATGAGAAACCAGAGCGCTCTTGTGTGCCGGGATTTCTGGCCGATGGATACGGACCCAATAAAGCGCGTAAGCGACCAGAATGGAAACAAACAGATTGAATAAACCACCCAAGATCAACCAACTTTCGGCATTGCTCATCAAACACCTCCAAAAAAATCCTCTTGCTTGCCCCCGGGGATTCAAGGGTTAGAACATAGATTGGCTCTTTGGGATTTGCCGTGGTTAATGCCAGATTTTGGGGTGTGAGTGGGGTGTACACCCCACTCACACCCCAAAATCTGGGGACCTCCCCGCCGATTCCCAAAGAACCCATAGATTTTGACTACTGAGAGAATGAGGCTTCAAAATCCATGAAAGGAATCGAAGATTCATTAAAGAAAACACCCTACCACCTTAAAGTTGCGTATACCCCCAATTGTTACCCAAACATGCCCGGCTGCCCGCCATGTTTGGGAATGACCGACGCCAGCCGCTTGAGGGCGGTGTCCATCAGGATGTTGACATCTTCCGGATCCAACCCCTGGACGAACCGGGTGGAATTGACGATGTCAGTGAATAGCACGGTAATGAGCTTGCGCTGGCGGGGGATGAGGGTGGTGTCCTCTTCCTCTGCAACCCCCAATTCATGGCGAATAGCGGCGATGGCTGCATCAATGATGGCATCGTCAATGATACCGCGTAGTTTTTCCTGTGCGGCGATGGCTTGTTCGAGCTGTTCGCGGTTGGCGGGCATTCGCTTATTGTAGCGTAATTTTCTGATTAAGCTCCCTTCACGTTCATGCGAGCCGTTCACCCGAACCTGCGCCGTCACCGCAGCGAACGCCGGAGGGACAAGGCCCAATTCCCTCCGCTAGATGGTGGTATTTTGATTAAGACGAAGGGGCTCCGCAAACGTACCTAACAAAATCCTGCCAAAACTGGCAGGATTTTGTTAATTGCTGAGGAATCTAAGGTGTTTCCGGCACGATTACGATAGATCGTATCAGCGCGTCGAGTTGTGCCAGGGTGGGGGTGAAGGAGTCGGGCAGGGTGTTTTCCAGCAGGGCGCTGATGTCGTTATAGTAGCCTTCCCAGTCGGGGTCCGGATTGTCGTAACTGGGTTGGGCGATGCCCCCCGGTGGGATGGCAGTTTGCGGTTCGGCGTTCGGCGGCAGGATGGTCGCGTTGACCGGCAGGATGGCGATGATGTAATATTGCCCGTCTTCGGTCAGCCCTTGATATTGGTAGAACAGGTCGGTATTGTTGACGAAGGCGAAATATTGGGCGTATTCCGTCAGGAAGCGCACGCCTTGCCCGTTCTGGAAGGGGATGATCTGGATATTGGAGGTGAAGACTGGCCCGGCGTTGAAGAAGGGGATGTGCGGGAGGGAGGCGGGGTCGGGGACGTTTTCCGCCCGGCAGCACATTCCTTTGATAAACGAAATGTTATTCGCGACGGTCATGTCGAGCGCGGCGTAGGCATCCGCCGGGTAGACGTAGAGGCGCGGCTGGTGGAATTTATCTTGTAAAATGTACTCCTCCAGGCTGAGTTGGAT
>DATDOR010000371.1:0-4063 GCA_035293165.1 Anaerolineales bacterium
GATTCTTCGGGAACCGATTTATTTCGTGGGATGTGCGGGGTGTTCTCCCCGCGCAACACCCATTCAACACGAAGTTTTTTTGATGGCTCGGAGGTGGGAAGATCAGGAAAGAGTGAAAGCTGTGCATGGTTTTGGTAGTAAGTGTCAGCTTTTTTGTGTTTCATCCGCCACAAGACCACTGCGTGGGGAGCTTGGGCCAGCCGGGCCAATTGCACCAACGCGGCAGTGGGGGAAACGTTATACGCACGGGCAAGTTTCTGGGCAGTGTTGAAAGAAACCCCCTCCTCACGGGCGCGTGTCTCGAACACTTTGGGCGGCATGAGCAAATCCGCTGCGCCCCGATTGCAAAGCCACTCCTTCGTGCTGTGTTTGAATGGCCCTTTCTGATGAATGGCCCAACCTTTTCCGTCTGGTAGGGCGTTGAAAAGAAATTCCATCAATTCATGGGCCTCCGTGAAACGTTGCCGGGTTTCGATGTCATCCTGATTGATCAGGATCAGGCCAATTTCTGGGAGAAGCAACAACCCTTGTTGATTGGGCAATGCAGCCCGTTTCGGTGTGGGAATTCCAAAATGCTCGTAAATAGCCGGGAGGTTGGCCGGGGAAAAATCGTCTAAGTTAGCCCGCTTACGCAGAAAACTTACATAAGCCAGCACATCATCAATCGTCTGTACCTTGCCGTGATGTTGGAGGAAGAGATGGCCGGGATGGGTGTACATAATCAGGCGCCAGTATTCGGGGGGCACTATTCAGTATCGCGCTGAAAAGGAAATACCGCTTACTCCAGATATGCCCTCACCGCCTCAAACAGAGTCGCCCACTCGTCCGGTGTTTTGGGTTCCGCGCCCCGGCGGGGGATACGTGCCAGCCGGTCTACCGTCTCGAAACTCAGCCCGGCTTGCAATGCAAAATCCCGCAGCGTAGGCGGAATGAGTGTGTGTGCCTTCTGCACTTCTCCCGTTAATTCGGCAGGGGTTACACCCAGGGCAGCGGCTAGATTATTGAGGACATTAATGGACAGATTAGAGGCCTCCCCTCGTTCGATCAGCGAGACGTAATTACGCGAAATCCCGGCGCGTTCGGCCAATTCCCCCTGGCTAATGCCCAGAGTTCGACGCTGGTTGAAAACTTGATCTGCGAGGAATTGAGTATCCATCGAAAGAGATTGGAGATTAGTAAGTTGATATGGGTTATTTGATCGTGTGATGACTCGTTTGATCTTATCAAATTTCCTCCTGTTCGTCAACTTCAATATGCAATTGCACAATAAATGTTGACAAACTAGAACAGAAGTGCTATATTGGTAGACAATTGACCAATAGAGTGGTCAAACCCAATCAGGTGACTGTCGCTTCAAGCAACCGTTGGTTGCCAGTGACAGTCACCTAAAAACTACCCTGGAGGTTTTGGATGCTGGACAAACTGGATACAATCCACTGGAACGAATTAACCCACGCGTTTGGAGATGCAAGTGACCTCCCCATTTTAATTCGGGCGTTGGCCTCGGATCAACGCGATGAGCGGGAAGAAGCTTTCGGCGTCCTATACACCAATATCTGGCATCACGGCGTTGTTTTTGAAGCAAGCGCGTTTGTGGTGCCTTTTTTGGTTGAGCTGGTCGAACATGCAGACAACGCCGACCGGGGCGAAATCCTGGTGTTGCTTGCACATCTGGCAACCGGTAATTCCCTTCTCGAAATCCACCAACAAATTGAAGGCCCAGAAGCCCTCGACAGCCCGGAGTTAAAAGTCCAACTCGCCCGCGAACGCCAATGGGTGTTGCAAACCCGGCAGACCACCCAAAGATTCATCCCGACATACGTCCGCCTCCTGGAAGACCCCGACCCGGACGTGCGCGCCGCTTCCGCATACTTACTTGCCTGCTTTCGCGGGGAAGCGCGCAAGATCGCCCCGATCATTCTCCGCCGTTTAGGCAAAGAGAAACATGCTCGCTCACGCGCCAGTCTGGTTTTATGCCTGGGGGCGTTGGCAAATGGCAACCCGTCCTACCTTCAATGTTTTGAATCGATTCGAAAATCCAATTTACCTGATCTTGTCCGGCTGGCTGCGGCGATGGCCGAAGCGCGGAATTTACGGGAAACGACCCCCGATGAGACTTTGGAATTATTGGTGGATGTCATTACCAACATTGACCCCCTCCTCCCTGCTGAATACAAACGCTTGCCGTGGGCTGATGGGCATGTCGCGGGGGACGCAAGCCTGGTGTTGTGCTACTTTGGCCCGCAACGCGCCGTGCAGGCCATTCCGGATTTGTTGCAGGCGCTTCATTATGTAGATGCCCACAGCGCGCTGCATATAGTCTACACCCTTCTTTTCAGTGCATTTGGGGGACGCAAAGGACAGTCCTGGCAGGCAAAAGAATTGAACAACAGCCAACGCTTGGTATTGACTGCCTTGCTGGATAACGAAACTGTCTGGGAACAGAATCTTGACATGGCAGAATTATTACGGATGTTTGGCCTGCCTGATTGGCCCGATACTCTGGGGACATTTTTAAATCTGGGTTTACCGTAATTAACGGGGTGGGAGAATTTCCCGCTAAAAACGGAAGAGCCTTAAATTCTGCAATTTTCGCTCTGGAAAGGAAATCCTTTACTTTAGCCTGAACAGTTACGAACCATGTATGTGGCAATAAGCCGATCCTTCCCGTGCGCGGTTTTTGCATGCTTGGCCGGACTTAGTGATTCCCTGACAACGGCCGTTTTCATTCTTAGCCAGACGCGCGGTTTTGAGCGATTCGACCGCTTTCGTGAGCGCCTCAAGTTGGGCATGTAATTCATCCACCATTGCTTTCGTGGGGGCAACTTTTCCGGCGATGGATTTCAGACGGGATACTTTCGCATGCATTTCTGCGAATTCATCGTGGAATCCTTCGACGATCTTCTCCGGGTCTGGAACCAGACCTTCATCCGTTGCCAGACCAAGAAGGACATCCCCTGCATAACTCAGAATGCTGATACCCAGCCCTAACCGGCCTGATTGGGGAACCCAAAACATGATGCGCTTTAGCCGTTTTCCCGCTAAATAGATTGGCTCGCTCGGTCCGGGAACGTTCGTCATCACAGCCGTTGCTTTTTTCTCGAAAATATCCACGATAATGTTTTCGATTTCGATGGGAGTCATGCCCATCGCGGTCAAAATGCCGAAAGCAACCGCGGGTTCGGTCGAGCCTTTCAACTCATCCATCCGGCGTTTGAGTTCGTACAGCCGGTCTATCGAATCTTCAATCCCCACAGGTAGCGAAAGGAATACGAGTCCGAACTTGTTGCCTAGCTCTATCGGCCCATCAAGTGGGCGCAAATTGACCGGTACCGCCGCGCGGATGTTCAGTCCTTCGATCTCTTCCCCGCGTCCGATCAGGTAGCGACGCAGGCCACCCGCCATTGCAGTTAGCAGCACATCGTTAACGGTTCCGCCCGTCGCTTTGCCAACCGCCTTTACATCGGCGAGAGGAATCGGTTTGGACCAGGCGGCTTTTTTCGGGACACCCAAACGGCCTTTGAATGCAGTTTTCGGGTCAGGAGAACGGAGAACCAACCGCGCCAGCGAAAACACCCCATCCATGCCCAGTTTGGTTAAATCCACGATCTTTTCTGGGGTTCGAATCATCTCCAGGCCTTCATGGGTAACGGTTTCGGTAACTTTCCGCGCGGTTTTGGCAGATTTTCGGGCACGGCGAACCATTCCTGCCAGGGGGGTGCGGGTTCTATTGGCCTGGGCGGCGGCGATCCGCCTGGGGGCGTCTTCGCTGTCATCAGCTAACGAAAGCAGTACGCGGATCAAGGCAATGCCATCTCCAATGCTGTGATGCAGGCGGCAGAAGAGCGCGCTATCGCTATCTCCGTAGTTCTCAATAAAATGGTATTCCCACAACGGCTTGGAAAAATCAAGCTGTGTGCTCATCAGGCGGCTGGACAGGTGTTGGAGCTCGGCTTGATCGGGAATGGGTGGAGTAAAACGATAGAGATGATCCCGAATGTCAAATTCAGGGACGGTTTCCCAGTAGGGTTGGCTGAGTGGGTTGGCAGGTTGGACGACCCGT
>DATDOR010000372.1:0-4406 GCA_035293165.1 Anaerolineales bacterium
TTATGCGGGTTTTTCGGAGTGCTGGCCCTGGCAGCCGCCGAATCAGGACTATGAAACGGTCAACGTTTCCGCGCAAAGTGCAGATCCCAACTCCCTCCTGAACCTTTACCGCAACCTGATCGCCCTTCGAAATGAGCATCCGGCCTTGATGGTTGGCGATTACGTGAAAGTGGACTCTGACAGCCAGCAGGTGTATGCGTTCGTCCGCGAAGTCCCCGGCGAGACGGTGTTGGTCGTCATCAACCTGAACCGCGAGCCGGTTAGTGATTATAGCTTAATGCTGGAAAGCCTGCCCTTTTCAGGGACTGTGCAAGCGACAGATCTGTTAGGGGGTGTCGCGATTGCCTCGCCTGTTTTTGATGAAAATGGTGGTGCGACTGGATATAAGCTGTTGGCCGAAATTCCCCCTCGAATAGGATTGGTGATCCTATTGCAGCCCTAGTCTTTTCCATTGAACTTGGGAGAGGCATGGGATGTAATTTTGATGTAAATATTCCCACTATCTTGAAACAGGTAAAATGCCCTACATCTTGTAAGAAAGTTTTAAGCCTGATCGTCTATACTATCGAATATCACTAAAATTAATGGCTCTTTGGGATTTGCCGTGGTTAATGCCAGATTTTGGGGTGTGAGTGGGGTGTACACCCCACTCACACCCCAAAATCTGGGGACCTCCCCGCCGATTCCCAATGAACCAAATTAATTTGATGGAGTTGCCTCATGCCCATGCGAGCAATATGGAACGGCATAGTCTTAGCCGAAAGCGATCAAACCCGGATCGTGGAAGGAAACCATTACTTTCCGCCCGCTTCCATCAACGAAGAATATTTTCGTAAAAACCACAAACATACCACCTGTCCCTGGAAAGGGGTTGCCAGCTATTATGACCTTGTCGTAGATGGTCAAACCAACGCAGGTGGGGCATGGTACTACCCCGATGCCAAACCTGCTGCCAAACAAATCGAGAATTATGTCGCATTTTGGCAGGGGGTGAAGGTGGAGCGGGTAGCGTAAATTTGGTAGACATGTAAACAAGAAGACAGGGTACACAGGTTTTGGCTCAGTGTACCCTGTTTTGTTTTAACTATCCCCGCAACCCTTCGCGAACCCAAATTCCTCGATATTCCATGTATCACTTCTCGCTATTGGATTCAAATCAAACCCACAAAAATCCCCCCTCGCCGCAGCCATTTTGATGCGGAGATAGAGCGGTATAGAGGGTAAGTCGGTCATCCAGATCGCTTGCGCCTCGCGGTGAGCTGCTTCGTAACCCGGTTCGCCGGGGAGGAGGGAGAGGGCGCGGCGGCAGGTTTCATCGAAGGCAGGGTTGTGGTAACCAATGTTGTTGGAAGGTGTATCACCAAGAATCTCTGGATCGCCCCACCTACTGGGAAAGCGCGGCGTGCCGTCGGGGTTGAGGGTATCCGGCGGGCCGGGGATGTTTTCGCTCAGGTACAGGTCACAGGGCGGGATCACGCCTGATAACCAGGCAAACTCTGCCATGTCAAACTGGCGGCCAAAGACCGGGCCTTCTGGGCCATTCGCAAAGAATTCATCAGGTGTCCAGTAGTCAAGTTTGAGTTCGATCCCACATTGGGTGAGGTTTTCGGCAAGCATTTGAGTAACGGTCTGGCGTTGGGTGGCGGTCGTCGTCCAGAAATTGAAAGAAAGCGGCGTGCCATCCGGGACGCGGGGAATATCCTGCGCTACACGGGGGGTGGCTGGATCGCCATCATGGTCGCGCCAGCCGACTTCGTCCAGTAGGACCATCCCCGCCTGGGGGTTGAAGTCGTATTGGGGTGCGTCCGCGTTAAATAGCGGATGGGAGTCGGGGATGTAAGAATGGACGACTTCTGAAAGCTCCAGATAAATCGCGTCTGCCACAGCTTCCCGATCCATGCACATCGCAATGGCCTGCCGCGTGCGAACATCCCCGAAAAAGTCGGGACGATCCCCGAACTGGTAGCTATTATCGTAGGTCACGGGCGTAATCCCGAAATCGGCGTGTTCCCAGGTGGCGCCGGGGGAGGCGATTAACTGCAATTCTCTGCCTTTGTCCAGTTCCAGAAATTCAGCCATCATGTCATCAATGTGGGTAGTTTGGGTGAGCAGGTCACATTCACCCGTGAGCAATGCCGCAAGGTTTTGAGGCGTGTTTTGTCCTTTACTACGGATGATCAGAACTTCAAATTTGGGCAGGCCCTCGTCTGCGCGAAAATAATACGGGTTGCGGCGCAAGCGAAAGTGAGAACCAGGTTCCCATTCTTCAATCACGTAAGGACCCCAACCGACAGGTGTTTTCCAGGCTTCTTCGACATCGGGCAGTTGTTCAGGTTCGTATTTGAGGAGGACATGTCTCGGCAGCGGATGAGCAAAATTCGTCATGTAGTAGGGGTCGAGGTAGCCGGGCAGGCCCACCCATTGTGTCATCCGGTCGTCAAGGGCGGTGTAAGAGGCCGTGCGCGCCAGCGTCCCCCCAGGGAAATCCCGATTTTCTCCGAGTGATCCGCATGAGCCATACTGTTCTCCCCAAGGGTAGCCGCAGTTTTTGGCAACGTGATAACTAAATGTCGAATCTTGAGCGGTCAGTAACCGGTCATCTGACCAATGCAGGTCTTCAATGAGCGTGAAGGTGGCAGACATCTGATCCATCTGGATTTCACCGCTCTCGTAGGTGATTGCACATTCCGAAGCGCGACACCCCGCCGGGCGAACGGTGACGCCCCCGGCCAGGGTAGTGACGTTGCCATCCGCGTCAACAATCATATCCCCCTCACGGACTGTGACCGGCTGGATCACCGCGTCTCCATCGGCCAGGCTGGGGAGTTTTTCCAGAATCACCGGCTGGTACCCATAATCGTTATAATCAATCGGCCCGTCGTAGATGGCTTCGAGGACGTTACTTTGTGCCAACATCGAGCCGCCGTAAATGTAGAGCGTGTCTGGTTCGTCGCCACTGCAGATGACAAGCGTGTTCGGGTCGTGGGGACGGGCTGTTTGGGTTAGGCGGATTGGGGAAGGTGTGAAGGTTTGGGCAACGAGCGGATATTTGGATGTGGGGGATGGGGAGGGCGTATCGGTGGCGGTGAGAATCAAAGCGGTTGACGTGGCCGTTTGCGCGATGGAGATTTCGGCTGGTGTTGCCGTTTGCCCTGTGCAGGCGGTCGCGAAGAATGCCATCCAGAGCAGTTCTATGAGATGAGAAACCCGCTTGTTATTCATCTTTATCTCCTTTTTCTCGCGATCACTCAGCAGGCTTACGCCTTTTTACCCTCCCGTACATCCTACTCCATAATCGTATTCCTCAATGTTCCAAAAATCACTGTCCGCTGTGGAGTCCATACTGTGGCCGCAGAAATCGGGGCGGGTAGCGGTGACGCGGATGCGGAGGTAGAGCGGAATGACAGGCAGGTCTTCGGCGAAGATTTGTTGGGCGAGGTGGTGGGCGTCTTCGTAGCCGGGCTGGCCAGGGAGCAGGGAAAGGGCGCGCTGGCAGGCTTCATCAAAGGCGGGGTTGCTGTACCCGGTCAGGTTGGTGCCGCCCCAACGATAGGGAAAGCGTGTCACATCCTCGCCGGGGATTTGTTCGGTCAGGTAAAGGTCACATGGTGGGGTAACACCGGTGAGCCAGGCGAATTGCGTCATGTCAAAATTACGTCCAAAGAGCGGCCCGTCAGGCCCGTCGGCGAACAGGTCGGCGGTTTCCCAGGTTTGGAGGTTGAGCTGGATGCCGCATTGGGCAAGAGAGTCGGCCAGGATTTGGGCGGCCTGCTGGCGTTGGGTAGATGTGGTTGTCCAGTAGCTGAATGAGAGCGGCGTCCCGTCAGGGACGCTGGAGATGCCCTGCGCCACACGGGGAGTGCCGGGATCCCCATCCATGTCTCGCCAGCCCACTTCGTCGAGCAGAGCCATCCCGGCAGTGGGATCGAAGGGGTATTGGGGCGCGTTCGGGTGGTAGAGCGGATGAGTAGAGGGTAGATAGGTATTCGGGACTTCGGACTGGCCGAAGAGGACGGTATCCACAATTTGCTGGCGATCCATACAGTAAGCGATGGCGCGCCGGGAGCGGACATCGCCGAAGAAATCGGGACGGTCTATACCCAATTGATAGCCATCGTCGTACATGACAGCGGCGATGCCGAAATCCGCATGTTCCCAGACTGTCCCGGTGGTGAAATGAGCTTGTAACTGGCCGCTTTGGTCGAGTTCTCGCAACTCTGTGATGGAATCGTCCAGATGAGTCTCGATGTCCATTACATCACATTCGCCAGAGAGTAGTCTCGCGATATTCAAATCCGAGCCTTCACCGGTGAAGCGGAAGATCAGTGTATCAAAGCGAGGCAACCCCTCGTCTGCACGGAAGTAATGTTGGTTTTTTGCCAGACGGATTTGTGAGCCGGGCGTCC
>DATDOR010000373.1:0-6836 GCA_035293165.1 Anaerolineales bacterium
GGTAGGCCCCGCCGACTTTCAACCGGGCGAGCAGCGCATTATTGATGTTAAGGGAAAACAGATTGGCATTTTCAATGTCGCGGGTCGCTATTATGCACTGCACAACATTTAAGGAACTGACTTAGAAGCTCCCTTACAAAAAAGTAAATCGCTCGATCCCTTTGCCTGCAGGAACTTATCGCGGAATAACCTTGATGTCGGCAATCGTATCCAGGATCGCATCGGCAAAAGGAGCCAGCACGCTCCGGTCCGAAGTGCCGCTGAGCACGCCTAGCCGGCAGCCCACGCCCGCGCGCTGGCCCATGATCAGGTCTCCGGGGTTATCTCCCACAACCATAACACGTCCTGGCGAAACCCCCGTTTGTTTGCATAGGTGATAGATCGCGTCGGGGGAGGGTTTGTTCGCAATGGGGTCGTCGCCACAAACCATCATGGGGACGTACATCGTAAGTCCAAGAAGGTTGAGGGTTGCTTCCGTCGCCTTCCGATTATCGCTGGTAATAATAGTCACGACCACCTGCTTGGCAATTAACATTGAAAATAATTTGTTCAAGTCCGTCAATGGATGGATAAATTCAGGCTCTGGGACTTTTTCCATGCAAGGACTGAAATACTCTTCAATCATTTGGTGTAAAACAAAAGCTGGAACGTCATGATCAGCCAACACATTCGCCGCGATCTGTGCTAACTTAGCCAGTGAAACGGTCGCCAAGGGCCCATCACTGATCGCCTGACCAGTTCGTGAATCAAACCCCAAAGCCTGAAATAATGGTTCAGCAATGCGGGTCAATCCAAGACGCTCTACGAGCACCGAAACGCATATTTCAATTCGCGCCCCCCATAAGCGATAAAAATCGATCAACGTACCATCCTTATCAAATGCGATCATATCGATTTCATATAGCTGTCCAGCTACGGATATGTTTGCCAATTCTTGACACTCTTTCTCAATCGCAAGCGTTGCGCTACCTTTTACCGATTGATCATTCTCGATATTGATGGTGACTTGACCGGAGGTGAGACCCATGCGCTAGACTTGTCCCTCCGACAGTTCCTGGCGAAGTTGAACTGGTGCATTCCGTTTCCTGCCTCAACATTCTGCCAGGTCGATTTAGAATTTTGGTTCTTTGGGAATCGGCGGGGAGGTCCCCAAAATCTGGCATTAACCACGGCAAATCCCAAAGAGCCAGAATTTTTGAGGCGAGTTGGTTATCGATCAGCGCCTGAAAACGCTGTTAGGGCGGTGAAGGTTAGTATTAAGATTTTCGGTTCATTCGTTTTTAGCGGGAAATGCGTTTTTATTCAGCGTCTTCAATTTTTAAGTTTAATATTTCAGCCAGCCAAATGCGTGCAAACCGAGGTGAATCCAGGCGAAAGTCTGCTTGTGTATTTTTCTCCTGAAGCGAGACTAAACCAGCGATCCCATTGTATTCTTGGACAACGCAAAAGGCTGATTCATCCTTATCATCATCTCCAAGATAAACCAAAAGAGATTCCTTTTTATTGGTCTGTTCAAGGAGATAACGAACTGTCTCGCCTTTATCGGCAAGACGTGGACAAACTTCCAGGAATTTATGTCCACCTAGAAATTTAATCGTTTCTGGGAGGTTGGTGGCTTCAGCCATCTCGCAGGCTTGAGTAAGAACTCTTAGGGCCTCCAATTCATCGGCATCACGGGCATGCAGCGCTAAAGACCAGCCTTTGTCTTCTAAATAATACCCCTTAAGGGGGCCAATCAGTTTTTCCCACATGGGTCGGATGTGTTCCAAAGCAGGACGGATAGATGGATATGGAACACGCTCGATCCGTCTCCCATCCGACATTCGCAATTCGAGACCGTAGGTGCCTGCCAGAATGATATTGGGCAGGGGAACAAGTTTCTCCAGGTGCGCCAGGCGCCGGCCGCTGACGATGGCCAGGTGGGTGTGTGGGTGCTGGGAAAGCTGATCGAGAAGAGCGATCAACTCAGGATCAGGAACAATGTGATCGGGAGTTGGGGCAAAGTCCGCAAGCGTTCCATCATAATCTAAGAAGAGCCAAAGAAACTTTGCCTGTTCAAGTCGTCGTCTAAGGGTTTCGGTCATCATGGTTAAAGCTAGGGAACGTCTTACTCTGGCTGAGTAGTTACGTTTTTGGCTTTAATAACGGCTGAATATCCCGCTTTAAAATCGCTTCCCAGGGAAACTGTTGGCGCACGCGCCGGCGAAATCTCATTGTCGGATGGCCTTCGATCCATTCCCAAAGGCGATCTGCCAGTTTTAAGGGGTCCATGTTCTTATCGAACAAGGTCACATCCTGCATACCAATTTCGACGGCAGCAGGTACTTCGGTTGTGAAAACCGGTATGCCATGTAACCCAGCCTCCAGGACTGGCATCCCGAATCCTTCGTGATGGCTGGGCATCAGCATGACATCACTTAGCCGGTATAATTCACCAACATTCAGGAGGGAAATTGTATAAGGTTCGCCGTTTGGACCTTCCTCGAAGACAAACCGCATTTCATCTTCGATATCCAACTTCCTGCGTAAATCTTGAAGCGTTTGGAAATAACCCATGCTATGGGCTTCGTGAGGGTCAGGTGGCCCCGTCAGCACCAGCCTGGGGTGTATACCACGCGTTTTTAACGCTGCTACCACCTGCATGGCATATTCAATATTCTTTGCTTCAGTAACCCGTACGGGCATGAGCAGGTTTATATCGCTGTCCAACAGTCCCAAGCGACTTGCTAAGGCATATCCTTCATTCGAGAGGCCTAACAAGGTTTGAGGGTCTACCCCGTTATACACTACGTGGATTTTCTTTTCGGGACAGTCAAAAAGCCCGGCCAGCATTTTTTGCTGCTTTTTGGAAACGGCGACATAGGTGACCTCAGGACGATAGGTCCTCAGCAAATCCCAAGGATATCCCTCGTGAACTTTTACTCTCGAACGAGGGCTGGTCCAGGAAATATCATGGCACCAGGCGATACAATTTTGGATACCTCCCATATCCAGGATACGGTAAAGGGCAGCTGTGAGCGGCAAGTTGAAATGTTTGGTGAATAAGTTGTGCACTATGACATTGTCAATGGATGCTAACAGGGGCTGTAGTTGAGCGATTAAGGAATCAGTAAAGGATTCAAACTCTGTAGGTATATGGCCTTGTTCAAGTAATTCACTTAAGCAAATTACTTGTGAAGCTTGCGAGTCCATGTCGGGTAATAAGGTGAATTGAGCGCCAGGATATAACGAATCGACATCTCCCTTTCCAGCAATGACAGTGACCGAATAACCGGCCTCGATAAAGACTTGGGTATGAGCTTGAATTACGGCCTCCACGCCGCCGATGATCGGAGGCGCAGAATAATGCAGAAAAGCTACAGTTCCAGGTTGGTTATTCAACGTTACAAATTAAAGTCTTTGATGGTTTCTAATTGAGAATAGAGCCATGCAACGATATCCTCACGTTCGATCATCCACCGCAAAAGCGCTGCCTGTTTCTGACGTTGTGCAATAGGCATCGTTAAAGCCTGATGAAGCGCTTCCGCAGTGGCATACACATCGCAGGGGGAGACAATGAGTGCCCCCGGTTCCAATTGTTGGTGAGCGCCTGCTCGCTCCGAGAGAATAAGAACTCCATCCTTTTGGTTAACGGTTGGCCCTTCTTTTGCCACTAAATTCATCCCATCGGCGATTGCATTTACCAGGAGAACATCATAGCATTGCATCGCGGCGATTGCCCGTGGGTAATTTTCACTCGCCAGAATTCGAATCGGCTCCCAATCTGCGTTCCCATATTGTGCGTTGATACGACCCGCCACAGCCATCAAATCATCCAGGTAGCTTCGATATTCATCCACTTCCAAGCGGGACGGAATGAGAATTGCGAGAAATTTCACACGCTCCAGATGTTCAGGGTGGAGTTCCAGCATTTCTTGGAAAGCCTGAAAACCACGCAGGATATTCTTGCTAGGCTCGATCCGGTCCACGCGTAAGATCAAATGATATCCGTTGGCAAGTTCCTTGATTTCCTCACGGTAATCTGCTACTTCCTGAGACGCTGCTGTATGGCGAAGGCTTTCGACGTCAATAGAAATTGGAAAATCGCGTATATGAGTGGCATGGTTTCGGTACCAAACGCGACCATCTTTATACTTAACATATACACGTGGGAGGTAAGACTCTACTGTCCGAATGAAGTTCAAGCCATCTTCCCGGGTTTGGAAGCCAAGGACATCTACCGCGCATAGCCCATCCAATATGGTCTGGCGCATCGCAGGAGGGAGAATACGCCAATACTCGGGACCCGGCCAGGGTATATGGACAAAGTGGAGAAGGGTAGGAATCTGTTTAGGCCGGAGCATATCGCGAATGTACCGTCCAACAAGATACAAATGATAATCTTGAAGCATAACCAGGGGAGAAACGGGCAAATCCCTTATCCGCTGAACAATTGCTTCTGCAAAAAGTCGGTTTACAGTTTTGTAACCGTGCTCCCACGCGTCCCACGTCGCGCGGGAGATTACCGGTGATCGGGAGACATCCCACATGGTATGTTGCAAAAACCATAAGAGAGGGTTCGCAATCACGTGATAATAATCCTCATAAGCTTGTGAACCAGGATTCAAGAAATTGATATGAATATCCTTATCTTTATCTAGAGAAATATCTCCTTCCTCCCAAAAACCATCTGCTTCTGTCCGAGCACAAGCGATCCAGGTGACCGGTAAGTAGCGAGCCAATCCTGTTAGGGCCGTTACCAATCCGCCAGCTCCGCGGTTGAAATAGAGGTCTCCAGTCTCTCCTTTCTCAAACGTTACGGGGCCGCGATTGGCCGCGATAATTACAGGACGATCTCCGAAATAATCTTTTTGGAGTTGATGCCACTTCAGAAATCTATCCTCGTTCGAGGGCGTTTGATCCAAATCGTTCAATTTTTTTGTGCCTCCTTTGCTGCGGTAGCCTGAAGAGCCAGGTCGATAAAGACCGCAGCGCTCCACCCAAAAATATTGGCGGCATTTGGCGAGGGGTCCCCGGTGTCAGCATTGTAGTATTCGTAGATGCTAGCATGACGCATGACGAGTTGCAACGTTTTTTCGCGCAATTCCTGAGCCAATTCATGCTCTCCAATCTGATGTAACGCTTCGACAAAAAAGTAATTGATATTGATCCAGATCGGGCCGCGCCACATAGCATCCGGATCATAAGTGGGATCGTTACGCGCCACTGAGGGGATTACAAGGTCCCCCCAGAACTCATCTGGATTTCTTAGATGTTCGAGCAAGCGATTACGTATCGCATCTGGAAGTTGGCCTGTCCATATGGGATAAAGGTTGAATGGCGTGATCACCGGAATAGGTTTTTCATCATGTAGCGCTCGAAATACCCCCGCCTCCTCATCCCAGAAATCTTCGATCATACGGCGAACAATCGAGCTTGCACGCCGTCGCCACATCCTTCCCTCTACCTCAAGCCCCAGCGCTTCTGCCATGAGAGCCAGTGATCCCATTTGAACACACAAGTAAGTATTGAGATCCGGAGATTCAACCGGCATCCCAAAATCCCAAAGCGGATTATTGTCCAAACCAGAAGAATACGGATGGTTGTATTGGGCAAGACCATCCACATCATCATCGTTCATGCTGAACCACCAGGCGTTCCACCGCACTAAAGGAATATAAATTTCTTGCAAGAAGCCTAAATCTGGCGCGGTTTCGTGTAATTTCAACGCTGCCCAGGCCACGATAGGAGGTTTCGTCACTTCAGCATGTATCGGGTGATTAATTTCGGTTACGATCCCCTCGTCGTAAACTGCGTCAGGTAACATTCCATCGGGTAGTTGGTAGGCTAACATGGCCCGGATTTGATTGCGTGCCAGGTCTGGGTCAACATGCCTGTAGGCGAGGGCATGCAGGGCGCTATCCCACAACCACAAGCCTACATAAGATTTTTTTGAGGGTGTCATTGCCTCATATGCAACGTTCCCCATTGGGCTGATCAGGTTATTGGCCATCACCCACCAGGCATATGCATACGTCAGGTTGTATGGTTCGGCGACGGGTGGAACTTTACTGAACCATGTTCTCCAACGTTCTTCTGCTGCTGCAATAGAAGAAGAGAATGGTACAACCTGGTGCCACATATCCTGGGCAGGACTGATGTGTAAGGTGATAGTTCGATCTTCACCTTTCTGAACAATGAACTCAACCTCGTATCCTCCATTATCGGGTTTGATTTCATTTCGAAGAATCTCACCATCGCTGGCATAGGTCAGGTTGCGAACCGATTTGAGTTCCCCACCCGTATTCGTACTCTGCCAGAATTGTGGCTGGACATGGAAGTGTATTCCAGCAGCTATATTGGGAGGTAGGCCGAAGGAAAGTGTGCGCGTATCCTGAAAAACCAGACCAAATTCACCTAATCGAGTGTAAAAAAAAACTGCATGTGGAGAGGTAACAATTTCGAAGTCTAAGGTCTTTCCATCCTCATCCACTAGAATTAGATCGCGAATAAAAGGCGGACGGTGAAGATAAGCATCCAGATCAGCATCAAGCCCTGTCAAGCGTTCAGCACACTTAATAAATAATTGACTCTGATCGGGTTGTTGATAGACTAATAGCCTGGAACCTCGATCGCTAAAAGGCACATGCGTAATATCAATATGATTTCTTAATAAATTTAGATATTGACCAGGTGTTGAGACATCCATTTCTAAGTATTATAGGATATATTTCGGCTCTTTGGGATTTGCCGTGGTTAATGCCAGATTTTGACCGGCTGCCATTGGGGGTATATGATCAACAACGCCCAACCTTTTCTACGTAAAAACTGTTTATAAGTGCCGGCAGGGGGAGGAG
>DATDOR010000374.1:0-4959 GCA_035293165.1 Anaerolineales bacterium
TCGAGCAAGGCGACCCCGATCAGGTTGGCGGTGGCACGGTTTCTATTGTAACTTTGGACGATGTTGTATGGGCAGGCCCTCCTGATCGGGATGAGGCTGGCAGTCCAAACACAATAGGGGCGGTCGCCCTGGCAGCAGCCATCTGCCAGTTGGAGGCGGTAGGGATGGATGCAGTTGCCGCACATGAAGCTGAATTGACAGAGTACTCGTTGAGAAAATTATCTGCCATACCGGGATTTCTTGTTTATGGTGATAATGATCCCGAAAATACAGCCAATCGTTTGGGTGTGATTCCATTTAATCTAGAGGGGTTGTCACATTTTTTGGTTGCGGCTATTTTGGGACATGAATTTGGGATCGGTGTTCGGAATGGTTGTTTTTGTGCCCATCCATATATTTTGCATCTGTTGGCGCTAACCCCAGAGGAGGCAAGTCTGGTTCGCGAGAATATCCTGGCTGAAAATAAAAAGGAGATGCCCGGATTGGTGCGGGTATCTTTTGGTTTGTATAATACGCTTGATGAAGTGGATGCGCTTGTGGAAGCATTAGCATGTATTGTCCGAGGAGATTATCAGGGTACCTATATTCAAGATATTCCCTCAGGAGAATTTCATCCAGTAGGATGGAATCCCGACTTTGGCAAGTATTTTTCATTTTGATTGAGAAAACAAACTACTCAGGCTAAGGCAGATGAATCTCCGAAAAAAAGGTGTGCGTGGGGGTGTACACCCCCACGCACACCTTTTTTTCGGGTCATTTCCACTCTGGGCTGAGTAGCTACGAGAAAACAAAAATTGGGACCGTTTTGATAACCTTTCTGGCATGAATAAAATTCTTGCAGACCCATGTGAAAAATGCTATGATAATAACGGTAGCGCATTATGAGCAATAAAGGAACGTGGACAATTACTGTACGCTCGGCTGAAGGGGAACCCCGTGAATATGCATTGAAACCTGGCGTCAATACGTTAGGGCGGAGTTCAAAAAATGACATCGTGATTCCCGATGTATCTGCCTCGCGCCATCATGCCGAAATCCATTATGAACCGGACCCAAACATCCTCCATCTTAAGGATTTAAACAGCACCAATGGTACCTACATCAACCGCAACCGGCTGTCCGGTTCTTTCCGCCTTGGTACAAGTGACATTATACGGATCGGCACGGTTTTGTTAACACTGAATTATTATGGGCCTGGCACTACTGGAATTCGCAGTGGTTCGTTAGGAACGAGCCCTCTTACCCGCGAGCTTTTGGTTGAATCCTTTGACCAACATGCCGCATTGATGTATGAAGTCGCCAGCCAGTTGAACACAGTGTTAGACATTGATATGGCGCTGAGCAAGCTCACACAATTGGTGCAAAAATCAATGGGGACAGATAAATGTGAGGTCATTCTCGCGAACCAATTCCACAAACTGAACGAATTTGAATTTCCTGTCTCGATTGCCAGAGCAGCCATTGAACAAAAGACTACGATTTCCATTCCAGATCTGGTGGAATACCCCGACCAGCGTATCCGCGAAAGTGCGATGCTGCGGCAGATTCGTTCCGCGTTGTGTGTGCCCATTCTGGCGAACGAAAAAATCATTGCCCTGCTGTACATGTACAAAACCAACCCGGAAACCCGTCCCTTTGAACAGCAGGATGTGAAATTGGCCGTTGCAATTAGCCATCTCGCTTCACTTACCATTCAACGAGTATTGCTCCTGGAACGCGTCCGAGAGGAACAGAAGACGCGCGTATTGCTGCAACGTTTCCTGTCGGCTTCGGAAGTAGAGTATCTATTGTATGACTACCTACAAACCGGGCAACTCCCCGGCTTACAAGTTCAAAAAGTTACTGTTTTATTTACAGATATTGAGGACTCCACTCGTTTGGCGGAAGAAATGGGTGTGGAACAGTTTGGAGAGTTGCTGACACAATATTACCGGGACACTACGGAAATTGTCTTTGAGCATGGCGGATTGGTAAACAAATATCTAGGGGACGGAGTAATGGCTGTTTTTGGCATGACTTCGAACGACAACACCCCCGAAATTCAAGCAGTACGGGCCGGCTTGGCGATGCTCAAAAAGATTGCCACCCGTAGCGAGGATGGATATTCCTATCTGATTGGGATCGGCGTCAATACTGGTATGGCGATGGCCGGTTATATTGGCACACAAGAACACGTGGAATTGACTGTCATTGGCGACTCTGTCAATATTGCCTCCCGATTGGAAGCACTCGCCCGGCCGGACAAATTATTAATTGGCCCGGCCACGCGTGCCGGGTTGAGTGGAGAATTTGAAACCGTTCGTATTGGCGAGACGAGCATTCGCGGGCGGAGTGATCCTATTCAGGTTTATCAGGTGCTTACAGAGACTGGAAAACTTCATTATCAGCGCGAGCGGGATATGCGTTTGGCATTGGGGCAGGAAGAGGATTGAATTAACCCAACTGGCGTATGATGGACATGACTTGCCCGTAATATCCTCTGCCAAAAAGGTTTAAGTGATTTAGTAAATGATATAGATTGTAGACCGGGAAACGCGACGCCAACCCAGGCGGAGTAGGGCGTGCCTCCTGATACGCGTGGTAAAATGCCTCGGGCGGGGCACCGAACAAAGCGGTCATCGCAAGATCTGCCTCCGCCCAACCATAATGGGCTGCCGGGTCAATGATGGCGGGACTACCATTTTCATCGGCAATCATGTTCCCGCTCCATAAATCTCCATGAACGATTGAAGCAGGTTGAACCGGGATCAAATCGAGCAACCGGTCAGCCAAATTCTCCACACGTTGTATTTCATTTGGAGAAAGCAAGCCGCGCGTGCCAGCCAGTTCTGCCTGGTAAATGAGCCGGTGTTGGGCGAAAAAAACGTACCCATCCTCTGTGAAAGGGTTGGGCTGGGTAGTACTCCCAATATAGTTGTCATGATCGAAACCAAATCGTGGGGCTGTGTGTAAGTGCAACGCAGCCAGTCGGCGGCCCAGGGTAGGCCAATAATTGCTAACACGGGGAGCAGGATTCAGGTCTTCAAGCAACAAAAAATCTGGTCCGTGCAAAAAAACGCGAGGAACACGCGGGCCATCAGGAGTCGCCAGCGCAGTCAGTCCTTCTGCCTCGCGAGCGAACATATCCAGGGGGCAGTAAGCATTTGTTTTGAGAAAGAAACGCTTCCCCGAATGCGTCACCAACCGCGCACCATTGTTGATACACCCACCCCCAACTCGGTAAGTAGCCGTGACAGCGCCATAATCATGTTCAATGAGCCAGGAGAAGACAAGAGAGGGGATCATGAGGCAAGAAGTGATCGGTTATTCACTACCGCATATTGTTATTTAAGGATTCCAGCAACCCTCTACATGAGCGTTCTACAATCTCATACACTTCTTCAAACCCGCGCAGGCCGCCATAGTAAGGGTCGGGAACTTCAGACTGAGGGCTACCCTGAGGATCAAATTCACGCATCAGATGGATTTTGTCTTTATTGGTCTGAGATCGGGCTTGATAAATAAGATTGGCACGGTTGTCTTCATCCATAGCGACGATTAAGTCAAAATGCTCAAAATCGCGCGCGGTAAACTGTCGCGCGCGCCCATCATATTCCAATCCTCTTTGGGCCGCGAGACGGCGCATCCGACTATCGGGTGATTCGCCAATATGCCATGCGCCTGTTCCAGCAGAATCAACTTCGTAACGCCCTGCTAGGCCAGCCTGGGCCGCGAGATGCCGGAACATATTTTCTGCCAGTGGGCTACGGACAATATTCCCCAAACAGACGAAAAGGATTCGAGTTTTCTCTGTCAAATTAAATCTCCTTCTAATTGAAACATAGTAACTACTGTTTTGGTCAACAGTAGTATGAACACCCGAAAAAAAGGTGTGTTTGGGGGTGTACACCCCCAAACACACCTTTTTTTCGGGAATCTCGTTGTTCACACTTTCGTTGACGAATACAAAACATAGTAACTACTCAGCCCAGGGTGGAAATGGAGATTCCTTTGCCGCAGTCCGGGCGGTTGTCAGGGATTGTAACATCAACAAATGGATGTGTAGTCTTAAATTGGGTGGCTGCTGATTTGCTGACTCGTTGACTCGCCGAATCGCTGAATCGCTCGCGCCTCAGTATAATGTACCCTATGAATCCCCTTCGCGTCCTTTACGATGGCTGGCCGCTCTGCCGTCACCCCAATAGCCCAGCGGCCTTGCACCTGCTCGCTATCCTGGCCTACTTGCCCAAAAATATCCAACCCATCATCGCCTTCCCCGAAACACCCCCCGCCTGGACCCCCAGTGACATACAAACCCATGTCGAGACCGCTCCCCTTGATGCCCGCTTACGATGGGAACAACAAACCCTTCCTCAACTGCGGCAATCGCTGAATGCCCAACTTCTGCACCTGACGACAGAAACGGTTTCGTTGTTTAACAGCGCACATACCGTCGTCAGCCCCACACGATTGGGTGACATGGTTCACTCCCAACGGGGAAGCACGCCACGCCGAGGACTCATGACACGCCTGCGGGCGGCCCTCGCGGCCGGAGGGATTGCCCGCGCCCGGGCGATTTTCTGGCCCGAAGACCTTCCCTCCCGCCCAGACATGTATCCCCTGCCCCCTGTCGTTCATCCAACATTTACCGCCGATGATGCCACCGATTTTCGCATCCCCGGCGTGGAACTCCCGGATACCTATGTCCTTTATCACGGGCCTGAGGAGACAACGAATTTACGCCGCGCCCTCGAAGCGTGGACATGGGCTGCTGGTCCAATCGGCGAGAATTATCCTTTGGTGCTACTCGGTTTGGGGGAAACAGCCCGGATGGAAGCAACTGCGCTCGCGGCTTCCGTGGGGGTGCGGGACACGGTCATATTATTGCCCATTATCCCACCAGGATGGATTCCATCTCTATATCGCCGCGCGGAAGTGATATTTCATCCGGCGGAAGTTCCTGCATGGGGAGGCGCAATG
>DATDOR010000375.1:0-7653 GCA_035293165.1 Anaerolineales bacterium
TGCAACGCCCTGCTTGTGAAGGTGAACCAAATTGGGTCGTTGACAGAAACTATTGAAGCGGTCGAACTCTGCCAGCGGGCCGGGTGGCGCGCCGTGACCTCCCATCGTTCCGGCGAAACCGAAGATTCCACCATTGCTGACCTGTCTGTTGCCCTCAATATGGGGCAGATCAAGACTGGCGCTCCTGCTCGTTCGGATCGCGTAGCGAAGTATAACCAGCTTCTTCGGATCGAAGGGGAGTTGGGCGCCGCAGCCCGGTATGCGGGTTGGGATGCGCTGGCGGTCAAAGCCAATAAGTAGACCTTTTAAAACACACAAGCCCACGCCTTTTTTCGGAATTTCCTCTGCTTTAGCCTGAGCAGTTACAGTGTTTTTATTCTATTGCCGTTTCAAGCTCATCTTCTGAGCCGAAATCCAGTTTGGTTTCTTCTTCTGGCTTTTCGTCATCCGGGAAATCCAGCACCAGGGGCTGCAACGCTTCGTCGAGCGTCATCCCTTCGCGGCGCATTCCAGGAGCAGACGTGCCACAGTGGGGGCATAGATTCCAGGCCAGATCCATCAGATACCCGCAATGATGGCAGGGTTTTTTCAGTTTCGTGTGACAATGCGGGCAGACCAGCCAGTCGTCTTTTGTCCGTCGACCACAACCGGGACAGGTAGGAGTTTCTTCAATAGCCCGGAGTAATGCTTCTTCTTCGAGCGTTTGCTGGTATTCTTCTTCCAGCGTGCGTTGAGGGCGTAGAATCAGATAAACCACAATCCCCGGCAGGAACAATATCGCGACCACCAGCACAGCCAGGAAACGGATCAGCGGATCTTTGGCACGGGCGGTGATGTCGCGGTACGTCCAGATCGCCAAACTCAACCACAAGGCCGCGAGAAATGCCGCACCCCAGGCAGATAATCCTAATAAAAAGTTGCTCAAAAAGGTTGGATCAAAAGGCATGATTGGCTCCGTTTCGAGCGATTATAGCATGGTTAAAACGGATCGGCTTGCGAGGGAAAAGAAAAGGCGGTATTATCTCGTGCAGTGCTGAAAGTTTTTCGCCAGGAGTTTGATCAAATCATATGTCCGAAGAACCCCCCACCATACCCGCCTACCGCATCGCTGACCTCGACGCAGACGACCGCCCGCGTGAGCGGTTAGCCAAACTCGGCCCCCAGGCGCTCTCCTCTGCCGAGTTGATTGCTATCCTTCTGAGAGTCGGTGTGGTGGGAGAAGGGGCTGTGCAAGTCGGACAACGTTTGTTAAACCAGTTTGGTGGAATTGCCGGACTGCACCGCGCGGCATTCGATGAAATCATCGCCCAGCATGGAGTCGGCCCTGCCAAAGCCGCCCAACTCAAAGCCGCTATCGAACTGGGCCGTCGCCTGACGCTCGAATCCCCCGAAGACCGCCCCTCCATCAACAGCCCTGCCGATGCCGCCGCGCTCATCCAATACGAAATGAGCGCGTTCGAGCAAGAACACCTGCGCGTCATCCACCTCAACACGCGCAACCGGGTATTGGGCATGGAAGATGTGTACCGTGGCTCGCTCAACGCTTCGCAAGTGCGTGTGGGCGAACTCTTCAAAAGTGCGATCCGCCGCAACGCTTCTGCCGTTATCGTCGCTCACAACCACCCCTCCGGCGACCCCACCCCCAGCCCGGATGATGTCGCCATCACCCGTGCGTTTGTCCAGGCAGGGAAACTGTTGGACATTGATGTGTTGGATCATTTGGTGATTGGTCAGGGGCGGTATGTTTCAATGAAGGAGAGAGGGTTGGGGTTTGGTTAACCGGTCATTCTCACCGAAAACCCACTAAACTCCCCCTTCCCTTCCTCCCACTCCACCTGTACATTCGACACAAACGACATGCGCGGCCCGCGCCGCAGGGCGTTTAACAACTGCACCAACACCGCGCGCTCCCCCTCCACCATCACCTCCACCGACTCATCCCACCGGTTTCGTACCCACCCCGTCACCCCCAACCCCTGTGCTGTTTCCAAAACAAAATACCGGAAACCCACCCCCTGCACGCGCCCTTCAACGCGGGCGTGCAAACGAGAAAGTTCTGTTGTCATGATCTCCTCCGAAAACTCGCTAATACGATTAATGGTCCTACCAACATCGCCCCCAGCAACACCAACCACGGGGATAACTCCCTCAATGCAGACAACATCACATTCTCGGCCAGCGCCCCCTCGCGCCACGCTCGCTCCAACTGCGTCAACGGCAAATTGAGTGGCTCCACATCCGTCCCAAACTCACACCCCGCGCCGTTCCCGTAAGCCCTTACCACCGCCCGCACCCCCTCCCGCCCAAACCGCCCTTGGATATACCGCACAAAAGAACTCGCCTCCGCATACGATAGCACCGCCCCCGAAGCATCGCGCGGAAACGGCTGGCATAGCGCCGTCATCGGGATCAACGTCCCATTCTCCACCGCACTCGCAATAAGAGAAGGGTAATCCGGATTCGGATTCCGCTCCATCGTCGAAGCAAACCCCTCATTCAACCACGCCGGGAGATTCCAAAATCCCTCCCCCGCCGCCTGGTACAACATCAAATGCGCCACCTCATGGGGGATTTTACGCTCCACCTCCAACCGTTGATTTTCTCCTGGTGGCAGTGACACCACAATCACCCCTGCATCAGGGTCCGCGTGTCCCCCTGCCCACAACGGCCCCATCGCATCCCGCGCAAACTGGTAGTCCTGAAAACGCCCATACACATACACCTCCACCACTTCAGGAAACTCCGCATCCAAAATCGCCCCGGCTTGCTGCGCCCCTGTCCGCGCCGTATCCAACACAAATTGGGCAAAAGCCGCGTCTCCCGTATTCCAATGCACCCGGAATGGTACCCCCTCCAATGTCTGCCATTCAAACCGGTTGTCCTCATAAAAAAACGAAAACCGCCTGGTTTCCTCCACACCCTCTGCCAGCGTCACCCGAAACCAATACATCACCGTTGCGAATGTCTGCACATACCGTGCCTGCACATCATGTTCGTACACCCACACCCCGTCCACCAGCGTTGCAGCCTGCACCACGGCCGGATTGCTATTTGCCTGAAAAAACACGTCCACCCCTTTGATGGCTAATTCAGGCGGAAAACTCGCCCGGAACCTGATTCGCTCCCCGAACGCATAATCCACCTCCGTCTGGACCTCCAGGGAACCCTCCTGCCCCCACGCGGGGGAAGCCACCAGAGCCCCCAACAATAATACCAACGCAGGCAAGAGCATCCTCCACCCACGCATCCTAGCCTCCCAAAAACGCCAAAAGTGGCGTCACCGTCAAAGGACTTAACAAAGTTGACGTAAATACCACGGCTGTCACAAATGCAGGCTCCACCTCAAACTCCGTCGCCAGAACCGTTGCCATCACCGCCGTCGGCATCGCTGCTTCCAGCACCCCGGCCTGCCGCATCGTCCCTTGCAACCCGAACAATGCACTGACCCCAAGTGCCACCAGGGGACTGACCACCAACCGCAGTCCGTTCGCCGTTGCCAGGCCTACCGCTTTCCCATTCCACTCCGCGCGCCCCAATTGCAGCCCTAACAACACCAGCATCGTCGGAATGGCAGCATTGGAAAAAATCTCAACAGGCCGGGCAACAGGAACCGGCAAAGCCCAACCGAACCGGATAAATACCAGCGCCAGCCCAACCGCATAAATCGTCGGAATTCGCAACAACCCCAACAGCGCTTCTTTGTAGCTCGACCGCCCTAACGACGCAATATACACGCCTACGGTGTTTGCCATCATCGCGCTCGTAATGAAATACAAACTGGCATAAGCCAATCCCTGTTCCCCAAACGCAAACAAATTGACTGATAACCCGTAATTCCCTGCATTCGGCAACATGGCTCCTAATAGCACGGCTACCAGCAACGGCCGCTCGAACCGCAGCCCACGCCCAATGACCCATGCCAGCAGCGTCACCAACGACATCTGTATCAATGCAAAACTGGCCATTTTCAAAATATCGCCGTTCCCCAGTTCGTTGGAGGTTAGTAAATCAAACACCAAACATGGGCTAAAAATATAAAATACCACCCTCGAGAGTGCCTGGGCTTCTATCTTCATCATCTTGCCCAACACAAACCCCGCCCCTGCCGCCAGAAACACCGGCAGCAGATTATTGCCAAATAGCGTGAGCAAATCCCCCACTATATTGCCTCATCATCTTCATCGTCATAATCATCCTCGTCATCTAAATCGAACTCCGTCAGATCATTCAATGCATCTTCGTCAAAATCAAACAGATCAAACGACCCGAAACCCTCATTGAACGCCAGATTGTCCAAGGCCTCCTCCAGCAACGCAACCTCCTCTTCATCTACATTCTCTTCCAACAACGCTTCTAACGCTTCCGCTGCCCCTTGCCCACCGATTTGTGAAAGCGACCAGATGACCGCGCCGCGCACATCCCCATCCGCGTCGTCCAAAAGTTCGATCAACTTTGGCCTCGCCCGTTTGATTTCTAACTCCCCAGCCGCGCGCGCGGCCTCCAATCGAATCAATGGATTCTCGTCATTCAGCATCCGTAACACATCCCCCGCCCAGCGTTGATCCGCCGACCGCCCCATCGCAAACAATGCACTAACCACCCAATCATCGTCTGACGAAGCAAACGCGTTTTTGATCAACCCAGTCACTTCCGGGCGGCTCGAAAAACCCAACGCCTCCAACGCCTTCCGCCTCACGAGCGTTGAATCCGGCCCGTGTACCGTTCGCAGCAATTGCTCCTCGATTACTCTCAGGGTTTCTGCCGGAATCTCATCAAGTTCGCCCTGGTACACAAAATGTCCCAGTGCCGACCCGGCCCCGGCTCGGACACGCTCGTCCAGGTCATTTTCTTGTAAGTTGAGCAGCACATTTTCTAAACCAGTCGACTCCTCATCCCATAACATGCGGATCGAAACCACCCGCACATCCGGGTCACTATCCCCCAACCCAATGCGAGCAATGGGTTCATAACACAACAGCGCATCATCTTTCGCAAACGCCTCCAGTTCTTCGATCAACGTGCGGCGGCGATCCACAGGAATCTTCGGCCATCGTTGGGCCAGCAAGTCGCGTTCTTTCCCCTCCAGACTTGATAAGCGATATAGACTTACAGGTTGGATGGTCCCGTTCTCATGGAGAAGGGCGTCAAGCACTTGTTCGAAGGGGATTTGAGAGGTGTCTTGCATGGGAGGCTCCTAGAAATCCGCGGGATTCACAAAGTCCTGAACGTTAATATAAAGCATCAGCAAGAGTAAAAGAGCAAAGCTGACGAAATTAATAATGTTTTCGGCATTTTGTGGGATACGTTTGCGAAAGATGATCTCCGGGAGGGCGAACATGATCCGTCCCCCGTCCAACGCAGGGATGGGAAACAGATTGAGCAACCCCAATGATATCGAAATCGACGCAAAAAAGTACAGTGTGTTGAGTCCGGCAGAGGGTTCTTCCTCGACGGTGGCAGCAACATCAGCCTCGCGAAAACCCTGGTAAATATCATACATTCCCTTATATCCGACCAACCGGGCGTTTTCAGGCGCAATTGTTCCCTGGATCACTCGGCCCGGAAGCGTCAGGATTTGCATGACTTGATCGTACAAGGCAACCGATCCCATTCCAATCGCCTGGAATGCCCCTACTTGCACCGTGGGGTGGCTATAAAGGATACCCATCGAGCCCTCACCCGGTGGAGGATTTTCACGCGGGGTGAGGGTCGTTTGCCCGGTCTGGTCGCCACGCAGATAAGTGATCAAGGCCTCTTTGCCCGTGTTTTGGGCAACGGCTCGCTGCAATTTTTCTGGGCTGGTGATGGGGTCGTTATTCATTTCCGTGATAATGTCGCCCGGCTGTAACCCGGCCATCGCAGCGGGCGAATTCTCATCCACGCCGATAATCAGAATTTGGGATATATCGGGGACTCCCGCACGGACGAAGATGACGGCGAACAGGATAATGGCTGCCAGGAAGTTCGCCAACGGGCCAGCAGCAAACACTGCAATACGCACCCACGGATTGGCCGCGGCCAACCCTCCCGGTACAGTCGGGTCATTTTCCCCTTTCGGACGAACGAACCCACCGAGCGGAATCCAGTTGAGCGAGTAAATGGTCCCACCGAATGTAAACAATTTCACCGCGCGGGGTGGGAACCCCAGGCCAAATTCTTCTACTTCAACGCCAAATAATTTTGCCGCGAGAAAATGCCCAAACTCGTGAATGATGATCAGCAATACAATTGCCCCAATGAAAAGCAGTAAACCGTTATCCATAAAATTACCTTTTGTTTCTTTCTGATTTGAAAATTTATTTTCTCTCGATTATATCCCGCCCTGTCAAGAGTATCCAATAAGAGGAATATTAACTTTGGGCTATAGCAGCCTTGCTGGCCCGCCCGGCCCTGCGGAAAGCACTTTGAGCACACCAGGGATTTCTTCCAGGCCTTTTTCTACCTTTTGAAGGGCGGAGGCCTCGCAGAGAACGTGAACATTCGGCCCTGCATCAATTGTGTAACAAGCCGGGATGCCCTCCGCACGCCAACGTCGTACGGCCTCCATTACCGCGAGCGTGCCCGGCTGCCAATAAATCAGCCGGGGGCTGGAGGTCATCATCACACTGTGCATCATGTTGGAGTCCAGTTCAACGATGTCCGCTAAAGTTTCAAAGTCGCGCGTGCGGATGGCCCTCCGGCAAATGTCCAGACGGTGCGGGGCATCAGCCACTCGGGCGGTTTGCAGCGGACTACTATTGGCGAGCGCATGGCCTTCCGTAGAACCAGTCGGTTTGTGTTCGGTACTGACGATGGCGACACAGTCCACCAATGTCCAATACTCCGGGGAAGCGATGGTGAACGCGAAAGAATCGGTGTGCGTACTCCCCACCTGCCACTCGACGAACCCACCCGGAACGGAACGGCACGCCGAGCCCGATCCGGTGCGCGCAAGCCGCGACAGTTCCGCCTCGTCCAAACTCAACCCCGCAGCAAACGAAGCGGCCAGCGCCAACGCGGCAAATGCCGACGCCGACGAAGCGATCCCCGTCCCGGTCGGGAAATTGTTCCCGCTCGTGATTTCCGCGGGGTCCCTGATCCCGGCCATGTCCCGCACCCGGTCGAGCATCGCTTTCGCCCGCGCCAGGGCAGGTTCCGAGGCCGGATGCCCGTCCAGGGTCAGGGAGTCACCGGGCAGCCCGGCATCAAACCGGACGCGGGTCTGTGTCTCCAACCCGGCCAGGTTCATTGAGATAGAACCGTTCGAAGGGATTCGCAGGGTATGGTCTTGATTCCCCCAATATTTGATGAAGGCGAGATTGGGTTGCGCGATGGCTGTAGCGCTTTGGAAAGTCGTTTGCATAAATGATACCTTCTAGTATTTTGGGCAAGTGTACCATGCTCAAGAATAAGTATAGGGAAAGCATTTTATGCAATTGACTCTCACTTTTATTGGTCATAATTTTTGAGGCATGTCAATATTTTTTGTTATCCGGCTTTATCCATTTCGAGCGCCCTTTGCACACTTTAAGTGACCAGGGCGCCCGAACTTTATCAAAGTAGCGCTGACCAGCCTGGCAAATTACACATAACCGAGCACAGGATGCGGCTGATGGGCTTCTTCCATGTGGTGGATCTCCTCTGGGGTGAGCTTCAGGGAAACAGCCGCGACGG